>JAZLHG010000322.1:0-2267 GCA_045616705.1 Lachnospiraceae bacterium
CTGTGAGCCAAGGAGTTGTGTGTGAATGTTGTCTTCCTAAGACCGCTTGGCCTCCGACTTAATTCTTCTTGCAATAAAGGTTACGCTCTCTCCTGCATCTAACATTCTTGCCAGGTAGAACACCGCCGCATCCGGGTCGGAACCTCTCATACTCTTAATAAAAGCTGAAATGGTATCGTAATGATTATCTCCGTCCTTATCATAGCGGATTACCCTCTTCTGGATACACTCCTCCGCAACCGACAAGGTAAGATGAATCTTGCCATCCTCACTTCTTTCTGTGGTCATAATGCCAAGTTCCACAGCATTTAATGCTGCTCTCGCATCGCCTTCCGCCACATCTGCTAAGAACTCCATGGCCTCATCATCAATCTCTGCGTGATAAGCTCCCATGCCTTTCTCCGTAGAATATACCGCTCTCTCAATCAGCGTCTTCACGTTCTCCTTGGATAAAGGCTTCAGTTCAAATACCCTGGATCTTGAAATCAGAGCACCATTCACCTCGAAATAAGGATTCTCGGTTGTAGCACCAATCAGTGTAATGGTTCCATCCTCAACAAAGGGAAGCAGATAGTCCTGCTGACTTTTATTAAATCGATGAATCTCATCGATGAAGAGAATGGTCTTCTTCTGGTACATTCCCTGGGTCTGCTTAGCTTCTTCCACCACCTGCTCCATATCCTTCTTGCCGGCTACGGTAGCATTTAACTGCTTAAACACAGCACTGGTGGTCCCTGCAATAACCTTGGCGAGGGTTGTTTTGCCGGTCCCCGGCGGACCATAGAAAATAACAGAGCTCAGCTGATCGGCCTTAATGGCACGATATAAGAGCTTATCCTTACCGATGATATGCTCCTGGCCGACTACCTCATCAAGGGTGGTGGGTCTCATTCGGGCAGCAAGGGGCGACTCCTTCTCTTTATTTGTCTCACGCATATAAGAAAATAAATCCATAAATCAATCCATTACACGAACTTATTCAGCTCGCTATCATATTCGTAGTCGATACTCTTAAGCTTGTCTACCAATTCCTGCTCATCGAGTTCCAACTGCTCGCACATCATTTCAAGACTTGCATAATAGTCACGAAGTTTCAGATTCACAAAGCTTAACAGCATCATCGGATCCTTCGGTATCTGTGTATTCATTAATATGTATCCCTCAATGTTCTGATTACTAACTGCTGTTCCAATTCAAAACCGTTCTGAATCTCGGGAACGCCATAGGACAGATAACGAATATCTGCCTTTCTTAAATGAACTGCCTTCTCTCTCTTGGAAGTAAGATGGAAATAGTTCTCTGAGAATACAGCATCAGCCTGTTTCAGATCCAGTTCCACAAAGGCAGCAAATCCACCGGACATCATACGAATAACATATTCATCCGCAAGTTCGATTACAGAATAGGAAATACTGGAATAATCCAGTGCCAGTCGTTTATAAGGTACGAACACTTCAATTTCAGAAGACAGAACATTGTCATCCTCATCGATAAATACAGCCTCCATAAATACAGAGTTCTCAATACCATCAATATAAGGCGCGTAATCCTGCTCGCATACCAACAGTGGCTCACCGGGACGAACGTCCACTTCATATTCCACTTCATGAAGAAGTCTGAAGTCAAAGGTCTGCAAACTAATCTTCACTCGTCTCATCTCATAATCTCTGGTCTCATTCTGAATATAAACAGATACGTTGGAACCGTCTCTTAAGATGGAACCCGCAACCGGAGCATAGAAATTCTTCGCCATATATTGAAGAGCCTTCCAACGGCCGAAATAATCAATACTGGACCAGGAAGCTACAGGCCAGTTGTCATTTAACTGCCAGTAAAGGGCACCCATGGTGCATCCTCTGTTTCTTCTGAAATGTTCTACCGCATGTTTCACAAATACAGCCTGCTGAATCTGTGATACATATAAGAGACTCTCGAAATCCTTAGGATATAAGAAGTTCTGGGACAGGTAAGAGAGAATACGGCCATTTGCACCGGCATTCTTCTGGTGTGCTTCCATCACTTCCGAGAAAATATTATAATCGCCCTCCTGGGTGAAGGTCTTCACAGTCTTCACAGACGGGAATGACTGAAATCCAAATTCGGTGCAGAATCGCATATGATGCTCATCATAGGCATTCATAGGTAGATTACCGTGCCATACATCCCAACAATGCATATCTCCTACAGATTCGCTATTGGGATCATAGAATCCCCCTCCTGACGAAGGAGATGAAGGCCAATAGAAAATCTGGGGAGCAAGTTTTGCA
>JAZLHG010000323.1:0-1153 GCA_045616705.1 Lachnospiraceae bacterium
GCCAGAGAAATCAACAAGCATATGCCCAATGTAGAAATGTTCCGTATGCTTGGTTCCGGTACTGAGTCCTGTATGGCAGCACTTCGTATTGCCCGTATTGCAACAGGTCATAAGCATGTGATTAAGATTGGTGGTGCTTACCATGGCTGGTCCGATCAGTTGGTATATGGTCTTAAGATTCCCGGAAGTCGTAATCTTCTTGAGTCTCACGGTATTCCCGGAAGTTCCTTCGGTAAGACTGATGAGTGTCGTCCCAATGACCTGGATATGTTAGAGAAGATGCTGAAGCGAAACAGATTATCCGGTGGTACAGCAGCAGTTATGGTGGAGCCCTGTGGTCCTGAATCCGGTACCAGACCTATTTCCTGGGATTATAATAAGGGCGTACGTGAACTGTGTGATCGATTTGGTGCACTCTTGGTATTTGATGAAGTTGTAACCGGCTTCCGTGTAGGTCTTGGTGGTGCCCAGGAGTACTTCGACGTGGTTCCCGATCTTACCATCTTCGGTAAAATCATTGCCGGTGGCTATCCCGCAGCCGGTGGTGTAGGCGGAAAGAAAGAATATGCCCAGTTAATGGCAGCAGGCCTTGCAACCGGTAAGCACAGAGCTTATGTAGGCGGTACATTATCCGCAAACCCCCTGTCCTGTATCGCAGGTTACACTGCAATTCAGGAGATTGAGCGTACCAATGCCTGCCAGATTGCCGGTGAGATGGGTGACCGTCTCTGTGATGGTCTTAAGGATCTGATTGAGAAATATGAACTTCCGTTTGTGGCTTACAACCAGGGGTCTATTGTTCACCTTGAGTGTACAGGTGCTATGAGCTTCGACTTCTCCTCTATGAATTTCTTCAAGTCAGCAGTTGGCCTTCTGAAGAATAAGGAAATGATGTATGTTCGTAAGGATTCCATGGAGAGAATGGGTGCAGCCTACATGGCTAACGGTATTGTTACTCTTGCAGGTAGCCGTCTCTATACTTCCCTTGCAGATACACCGGAAATCATCGACGAAGCTCTGAACCGTTTTGAGAACGTGTTCAAGCATGTTAAGCAGACCGACAAGGGCATGGTAGGCAAGAAGAAGGATAAGAAATAATAGAAATCATAAGAAATTAGGTTCTTTTAGGAGAAGCGCTCTGTAGTAACAGGGT
>JAZLHG010000324.1:0-9624 GCA_045616705.1 Lachnospiraceae bacterium
TGAAGGCACCTTCCAAGGATATTATGAACAGCATGACCAGAAGTATTCTGACATTGGCCGCTTATGATAAGCAGGCTGCTTCAGGTAAACTGGAAGATTCCATCAGACAGTGTCTGCAGTTAATTGCGGAATTCCCTATGATGGCAATCTATGGCTATCACGCATATAATCACATGCTGAATCATGACAGTATGTATATTCATAGACCCAACCATTCTCTGTCTACTGCGGAGAACATTCTGATGATGCTGAGACCGGATAAGAAATATACACCTTTTGAGGCGAAGATTCTGGATATTGCATTGATTCTGCATATGGAGCATGGTGGCGGTAATAATTCTACTTTCACCACGAGAGTGGTGACCTCTGCAGGTACGGATACTTATTCCGCAATTGCAGCGGCAATGTCTTCCTTAAAGGGGCCCAGACACGGCGGTGCCAATATTAAAGTCATGGAGATGATGAAGAACATTCGCGAGAATGTGAAGGATCAGACGGACCGCGAGGAAGTTCGTGCATATCTTGCCAAGATGTTAGCAGGAGAAGTGTTTGACCATAAGGGACTGATTTACGGTCTGGGTCATGCGATTTATTCCTTATCGGATCCCAGAGAGGTGATCTTCAAGGGCTATGTGGAAGAGCTTGCTGAGAGTAAGGGCAAGACCAAGGAAATGAACCTGTATAAAATGGTTGAAGAAGAGGGAATTGACCTGATTCGTGGCAACCGTAATATTTTCAAGGGCGTATGCCCCAATGTGGACTTCTATAGCGGTTTCGTGTATGATATGTTAGGAATTCCTGAGGAATTGTATACACCGCTATTTGCCATTGCTCGTATTGTCGGCTGGAGCTCTCATCGTATTGAGGAGCTGATCTGTATGAACAAGATTATCAGACCTGCATATATGAGTGTTATGGAAGAGAAGGAATAGAATGAAGAGGCTGTTTACTTTGCCTGCAAAGGCATTACTCCGAAGCTTGTATGATAAGGATGTGGTTGAGAACACCACATCACAAATGAATCAATCATACAAATGGAGGACAACAAAATGAGAATGCCGGATAGCGAGTACAACAGAGTATACAAGGTGGTTAGAGACTGGACAGGAAGTAAGGAAGGTCTGCAGAAGCTCTACGACGAGATTTATTATGAGTATGATGACGGTGCTGATATGCTCTACAGAATTGATAAGTATCAGACCAAGTGGACAATGAACTTACACCAGTAAATTGGTAAGTGAGGTAGATATGCTCAATCAGGAGCTAATTACAAAAGTGATTTCCCAGATGGGAACACCTACATATGTGTTTGATGAAGATGACCTGCTTAGTCGTGTGGAAGCGATTAAGCAGGCTCTTACTGTGTCTGAAGATAGAAGAGTGAAATTGTGTTATTCCATTAAGGCGAACCCGTTTCTGATTGAGAGCTTAGTGGATGTGGTTGATAATCTGGAAGTATGCAGCCCTGGAGAACTGGAGATTTGTAAGGAACTTCAGGTACCTGCCGGTAAAATCATCTACTCCGGTGTTCACAAGGAAGCCGAGGATATTCGTGAAGCCATTACCTATGGTGCAGGCCTGCTTACCGCCGAGTCCGTTCGCCATTATGAATTGATTCGCCAGGTGGCAACAGAACTGAACCGGCAGGTGCAGGTGATTATCAGACTGAACTCCCAGAGCCAGTTTGGAATGTCTATTGAGGATGCACAGGCCGTTATCACAGCTAATGTGGGAAGTGCAAGTCCTGTGGAGATTGTGGGTATTCATTATTTTGCGGGAACCCAGCGTAAGAAATTAAAGCATCAGATGGAAGAATTGAGGATGCTTCGGGATGTGGTTGATTCCCTTCGCAAGCTTCGGGTGGATCTTCCGAAGCTGGAGTATGGACCGGGTTTTGCTTATCCTTATTTCGAAGGAGAAGACTTCAGTGATACGTTAGCGCCTGTACGAGAACTGTCAGAAGCCCTTTTGGAACTTACGGAATGGTGTGACCCTACGGTGGAAATGGGACGATTTATTGCCAGCAGTTGTGGGACTTATTACACGTCGGTGTGTGATGTGAAGAAGGCTTGCGACAATAACTGGTGTATTATAGACGGTGGTATTCACCACATTAATTATTTGGGTCAGATGATGGGGATGAAGTCTCCGGTTGTGGACTTGGTTCGCGATGGCAAGGTATATAGCCATGAAGAGGTGCTGAACCGGTTTGAGACGGAACCCTGGACTATTTGCGGTTCCCTGTGTACCACCAATGATGTGGTAATTAGGGGTTATCAGACCGCAGAACTTCAGATTGGAGATGTGCTGGTATTCCACCATATCGGAGCATATTCCGTAACCGAGGGAATGTATCTGTTCTTAAGCAGAACCATGCCACGGGTGGTTCTGTGCCGTAAGGGTGAATTGATTCTGATGAGAGATTATAAGGAAGCCTGGCGAATTAATCTTGATCGATAATATATAGAGATATAGGAACTTAACAGATGGCGTTTTATTCTGTGTTTTTCCTGGGGTTCGTGTTGGTGTTTGTAGCGCTTCATGAACTGGTAGGGCAATTCAAAAGTAAATATCAGTGGACTGTCAGATTGCTTGCAAGTGTGTTGTTTTATGTGTATCTTGCAGGCTTTCGTGTGTTATTCCTGCTTCTTTCGGCACTAAGTGTCTGGTACGGAGCGGTTCTTATTACGCAGATTCATGAGAGCGGACAGAAGAGGCGCAGGGCAGAGGGTGTTACCAAGGAAGAGAAGAAGGCAATCAAGAAGCAGACTCAGAATCGTAAGCGATGGGTGCTATGGCTTGTGATTGGACTGAATCTTGGTCTTCTTGCAGCTGTGAAATATATACTTCCCACTGTAGCGCATACCATTGTATTGCCCCTTGGTATTTCATTTTATACATTTCAGGCTATTGCATATTTGGTTGATGTGTATGGCGAGAAATATGGTGCCCAGAAGAATTTTGCCAAAATACTGCTCTATTTATCATGGTTCCCCCAACTTATACAGGGACCAATCAGTCGCTATGATTTTATTCATGTAGATTTATATAAGCCTACAAAGATTACAGTACAGGAAGCAAAATATGCATTCTATTTATTCCTGTTTGGTTGTGTGAAGCGTTATGCAGTGGGAGATGTGCTCTCAGGTGCAGTTTCAAGCATTCTGGGAGGAGAAGAACTTGCGGCTTCCGGTGCGTATTTGCTGTTTGGTGCATTTCTGTATGCGATAGAACAGTATGCTAATTTCTCGGGTGGAATTGACATGGCCATGGCAGCATCGCTCATGTTTGGTGTGAAAATGGCAGACAATTTCAAACAGCCTTATTTTGCCAAGAATCTGGCAGAATTCTGGAGAAGATGGCACATTACCCTTGGTGCCTGGATGAGAGACTATGTATTCTATCCCTTCGCCATGCTGAAGCCGGTGCAGAAGCTGACCACCGTTGTCAGCAATAAATTCGGCAAACATGCGGGTCGAGCAGTGACCGGCGGAATCGGCAATATAATTGTATTTGCGTTGGTCGGCATCTGGCATGGACCGGAACTTCATTTTCTGGCGTGGGGTCTATATAACGGTGTGATTATTGCGCTAAGTGATGCAATGGCGCCTGCTTTCGTAAAAGTAAATAATGTGCTTCACATTGGCAAAGATAACAAGGCTATGAATCTGTTTAGAATTCTTAGAACCTTTATGATTATCGTATTTGCCGGATATTTCGATATTGTGGAAGGTGTGAAGAGAGGTCTGCTCTGCTTCCGCAATACGTTTCTGCATTTTAATGCAGGAGCATTCGGGGAGTTATTTATGCCACTGTATCAGGACGGTGTCCTGGGACTTCGTGCTATTATCGTGGCAGCATTGGGCGTTCTTGTGATGCTTGCCTATAGTCTGATTCGGGAGAAAGGAACAGACCCTATCGAGGCAATCCTTAGCCATAAAATTGCTCTGCGCTGGGTGATTTGCTACGCATTATTATTCCTGTTCCTGTATTCTTTCAATGTGTCTGTGGGAGGAGGGTTCATGTATGCTGCATTTTAAGAGAGTCCTCAAGGCAATCTTATTTGTTGTTATTTTCCTCCTGCTTAGTAAGCTCATGAGCATGGCGATGATGCTGAAAGAGACCAAGAGCGAAGCGATGTTAGAGCGCTATTCGGATACGAAGGAAATTGATACTATTATCCTGGGCAATTCTGTTGCTGAGACACTGGCGCCGGAAGTGTTGGATGAGAGACTCGGTTATCATACTTTTAATATGGCCACACCAGATCAGAGCTATCGTGTTGGTGCCAAAGAGGTAAAAATGGTGGCTTCTCAGCACCCGTTAAAAAGAGTTATCTTGTATACGACTTTCGATGCCGGTATTAATTCCGGTGGAGAGATTGTAGATAAGATTTATGAGCGAACGGTTGATTCTGCGGGACCGCTTCCTAAAGTTACCGCACGGAAAATAACTAAGAACATGTATACGTCTCTGGAACCGGAAATGATTACAACGGAAGAGTCTGTGAATTTATGGCTTCCGTGGACGAGTGAAGTTGCAGATTCCTGGGAATCTGCTTGGGGCAATGCGAGATCTCGTGGCAAACGCCTGCTTAGGGGAGAGCGCCTGGGCAGTCAGATTCATAGGGATCTGACAGAAGTTGTTTATCCGGTAGTCGATAGAGAACTTACCGGGGAGGAATGGAATCTGCTGCATGCCGATCTTGAGGAAATGCATAGTCTGTCTATTCCGGATGGTATGATGACAGATGAGGAGCTTACTGAGCTTGCTGAGTTGTGTGCATTATGCAGTGAAAACGGTATTGAACTGGCAGTGCTAATCTCTCCTCACAGAACGGATTATTATGACCGGTATGATGGATACAGAGAATATACAGAGACCGTAGATGAGTATCTGTCTATGTTTGTGAGCGAACGCGGACATGTATATTATAACTTTGAGCATAATGAAGACCTTCACGAGATTCTGCCGGATGAGAGCTTTATGGACTTCGAGCATATCCATGAACGGGAGGGGGCTGTTGCTACAGGTCTCATAGCAGATGTATTATCCCCACTTTTCTAGTTGACAGATATCAGGGCGCTATATATATTCAAAGTGTACAGGCTGATTGAGCCTGATTATAAGTCGAGAGGATTAGAATGATGGAAGAATTACTTGAGATTCTTGAAGATGTAAGAGATGATATTGACTTTACGGAGTGTGATGCTCTGATTGATGACGGACTGCTTGAGTCCTTCGATATTATTCAGATTATCTCCGGAATTAATGAGACCTTTGATGTGGAGATTCCCGCAACGCAGATTATCCCTGAGAACTTCAATTCCGCTGAGGCTATGATGGCTCTCATTGAGAGATTACAGGAAGACTAATATTTATAATATAGAGCATAGGAAGAGTACGATGATTAACGTTCTTGAGATGCTTGAGCGGTCTGCTGAGCGCTTCCCGAATAAGGTTGCCTTTGCTGACCCGGTGAAGGAGATTTCCTTCAACGAATTGCTAGATAAGTCGCAGCAGGTTGCGACTTATTTACTTCGTAAGCAGATAATGGATGATCAGTGTCAGGACAACAGCGTCCTGTTCTATATGGAGAAGTGCGTAGATGCGCTGCCGGCCATGTTCGGTGGTGTCTATTGTAATGCGTTTTATTGTTTCTTAGACATTCGACAGACCACTGAGAGAGCGGCGCATATTATTTCTCTGGTGAACCCTTCCGTGATTGTAACAAATGAAGACAATGCTCAGAAGTTAGAGGAGGTTCTTGGCTATCTAAAGGACAGAGGCGAAACTGTAGGCAGTCAGGTGTTTGCAATTGATGAACTTCTTGCTAATGCTGTGGAGACGAAGCCTTCTGAAGAACTCATCAAGCAGGCCAGATCCCATTTCTACAGCCAGATGCCCCTCTATGTGAACTTCACCAGCGGCAGTACCGGAATGCCCAAAGGTGTTGCGGTGGGCCATACGTCAGTCATTGACTTTATTCAGGTATTTACCAAGACTTTTGATATTCAGTCAGATGAGATTCTGGCGAACCAGGCCCCTTTTGACTTCGACGTGTCGGTGAAGGATATTTACAGCGGCCTCTATACCGGTGCCTGCGTCAGACTAATTCCAAGGGATTATTTTACCAACCCTACGATTCTTATGGATTATCTCTGTGATGGTAAGGTGACCACACTGATTTGGGCAGTTACCGCCATGTGCTTCGTGTCCATTATGAACGGGTTCGGTTACAGGAACCCTGATTCCATCAGGAAAGTCATGTTCAGTGGCGAAGTGATGCCGGTGAAGCAACTGAACAAGTGGAAGCAGTACCTGCCGGATGCCACCTATGTGAATTTGTACGGACCTACGGAGATTACCTGCAACTGTACTTATCACGTTCTTGACCGTGAGTATGGTAAGGAAGAAGTGCTTCCCATTGGTAAAGCTTTTGAGAATGAATCGGTATTTCTGTTAGATGAGGATGACCATCTGGTGACAGAGCCTGACGTGGAGGGTGAGATTTGTGTCAGTGGCGTGTGCTTGGCTCTTGGATATTATAAGGATCCGGAGAAGACAGCGGCTGCATTTACACAGAATCCGGTGAATACCAGATTCTACGAGCGAATCTACAGAACCGGAGATGTGGGCAAGTACGATGAAGCCGGACTTCTATACTATACATCCCGTAAGGATTTTCAGATTAAGCATATGGGACAGCGAATTGAGCTGGGAGACATTGAAGTGTCTGCTATGTCTGTAGATGGTGTATCCAGAGCTTGCTGTATCTATGATCATAAGCGCAGCAAAATCATCCTGTTCTATACGGGTGAGATTGAGAAGGAAGCACTTTCGGAAGAACTGCACGGGAAGCTTCCGCCCTTTATGATTCCCGGTAAGACCATTCAGTTAGAGGAATTTCCCGTTAACAAAAACGGTAAAATAGATCGTAAAGCATTAGAGACCATGAAGTAAGAGTGACTTATTCACTATAAAAGAGCGCGAGACGTAACATCGTCCCGCGCTCTTTTTAGCGATGTATATAAGTGTTGATCAGTTCCTTGTACTCTGTTTTACTGCGGTTGCGATGGACTGTTTGGGATTCAGGTAAGGAATCATCATAGCCTGGAATGCATGATAGAGGTCCGATTTGCCGGGCCACACAGTCGTTAACAGCTGATTCATCTCATTAAGCTGATGGAAGAAGGATCCGTTCTTGGAATCATGAACGTAGGTATCCATATATTCCATGAATGCTGCATAATCTTCAGCATATTTCGATTTACCGGTAATTCTATAGAGAACGGCGGAGGTATTGATGGCTTCCATAAGGGTCCAGTGCATACGGTCGTGAACCACGGGCTTGCCATTCCAGTCGGTTGTGTAGACAATACCGGGAGCACCGTCTGCGTTCCATCCGTCAGAGATGGCGCGGTTATACAAATTCTCGGCAGCGGCTAGGTAAGGAGTTGCATCTACAGTAGAATCTGTAAGTTCCATATGTCCGTCAGATGTCATAGGATCATCTGTAGGATAGGTGGAAATTGCCCACTGGGCAATGAGTCTGGCCCATTCAATGCCGTGACCACAGGTGGCGCCATAGGGCTTAAAGGGGTCATCAGGCTTGTCAATATTACAATCAAGATCAGCTTCCCATTTGTCATTAAAGTGCTCGGGAATGCGCCAATCATTATGTTCCGCCCAACTGATTACATGGTCAATAATCCGACCGGCACGAATGCGATAAGTTGGGTCATCCACGGCATCTGAAAGTGCCAGGAAAGCCTCGACGGTATGCATATTGGAGTTCAATCCCCTATAAGTACTCATCTCAGTGAAATCGGTATTCCAGAAATCGCAAGACAATCCCTCTTCTTCATTCCAGAATCGTTCATCATAAATCTGAACTGCCGCATCCAGAAGTTCCTTGGCACCATTTATGCCTGCAAGAACGCCGGAGCTTCCTGCAAGTATAACAAAGGCATGGGCATAACACATCTTATCCGGCAGAATCTGTCCGTCTGCAGTTATTCCTGAATAGAATCCTCCATTCTTATGATCTCTAAGTTCTGTCAGTAGGCCTCTTATAGATGCCTCAGCAACCTGGGAAGCACCCTCGTATCCCAGCATGGTGCCAATGCTGTATACATGGGCCATGCGGCAGGTAATCCAGCATTCTCTGGGCCTGTCGGTCCAGGGGGTTCCGTCATCACCCAGGTAGTAGGCTCCGCCTGTGGGAGCAGGCGCGTTCTTACCGAAGCGGAGTAGTTCTTCATAGAGTGATTTGAGCCATTCTTTATTTTCTGTGGTGTCCAATTGGTATTTGGTATTCATGGATTCTCCTTCAAATAACAGTGTTATTTATTGATTCAGATAGTTCTTTATTTCGGATTCGGTAGGCATCACTCTTAATGCGCCCTTTCTGGTGGTGACAATAGATGCAGCTGCATTGGCGAAAGTGAGCATTTCGGTGAGATTCTCTTCGGTAAGGTCCTTAAATAGGCTGGCTGCATCAAGAGAATTTCCTGATTTCCGGCTACTTACGGACTCTTCACTACTTCGTATATCTTCACCGCTAACGGTCTCCTTAGTGCTCGCCGTATGCTTCAGGATATAGTCAAGGCAGCAACCGCCGAAGGTGTCGCCGGCGCCGGTGGTCTCAATGGTATCGTTGCGAACAAAAGCCGGAACTTCTACCCGCAAATCTCTTAAGTAGGCTCTGCTTCCATCCTTCCCAAGGGAAAGTAGAATCAGTGGAATATCATATTCCTCTCGAAGGGCTACAATAGCCTGATCATAATCTTCAATGCCCGTCAGCCATTGAATCTCGTTATCGGAAATCTTCAGAATATGGCAACGACTTAATCCCCAGCGTGTCATTTCTGCGGCAGTATCAAGGCTGTCCCAGAGGGGCTCTCTTAAATTGGGGTCGAAACTGATTAAGGAACCGGACTCTCTTGCCAAGTCAACTGCATACTTGGTAGCTTCCCGTACACTCTCGTGAGTCATGGACAGGGTTCCGAAGTGGAATATGCGTGTATCTGATACCAGTGACGTGGGAATTTCATCCTTGGTAAGCATCATATCCGCGCCTGGATTACGATAAAAGGAGAAGTCGCGATCTCCATCCGAAGCGGTGTGAACCAGCGCCAGTGTTGTGTGTACGTTTTGATCAAAATATAGACCCTCTGTACCAATAGATTGCTCTTTGAGGGCTGATTCAAGGTTGCGGCCGAAGGTGTCATCTCCTACTTTGCCGATAAAAGCGGTACGATTGCCCAGTTTAGACAACATGGACAATACATTACAAGGTGCACCTCCCGGGTTGGCTTCGAAGAGGGGATTGCCCTGAGAACTGATTCCGTTTTGGGTGAAATCAATGAGTAATTCACCAAGTGCCACAACGTCGTAACCTGCCATAATTCCTCCATAGATGTTGCTTATTGTTTGTTTATTTACGTTCTATGGCTATATTATATAAACTTTTTCTAAAGAAGTGAAGAATTTGCCGAAAATGAATGGTTGAAGGTTCGCTATTGTGATAGAATTATCAAGGATAAGTATAGGCTAATCATAAGTTTTTCTATAGACAAGGAGGATTGATTATGAAAATCAAATGGGGTGTTTTGGGAACAG
>JAZLHG010000325.1:0-5872 GCA_045616705.1 Lachnospiraceae bacterium
TGATTGCCGGCCGTAAACCGGTAGACCGAATCACAGTTAGAGACGTACTGAAGGAACTGAATATCACCAATCGAGTCTTCTATAATCGATTCCGCAACATCGATGAGGTGCTGAGTCTTTTATATGAAGAGACAGTCATCAAGGTGCGGGAGAGTCTAAACGTACCCTGGCACGAGGATGAGGATTATTTCCAGCATATCCTGGAAGTTGCTTCCAGAACCCTGATTTATACTTACGAGAGCAGGCAGAACTTAAGCCGGCTGATTTTCCGGGCGGATTCCGCCTCGGATGATAATTTCGAATGGTGGAGTGGGGAGATTCGAAAGCTGATTCAGGTAGGTAAGAATTATCGGTTTTTTAGTGATGACCTGGATGAAGATACCCTCACCTATTCCATCTGGTGTTTTATTCGTGGATTTAATACAGATGCCATCGGACGGAATCTGCCTATTGAACAAGCCCTTATGCAATTTAAAAAGGGCCTTGGATATCTGTTAAACGGTGTAAAGAATAAGGAGACAAATTATGAGCATTAAGATTATTACCGATTCCGCAGCGGACATTGACCAGAACGAATTTGATGATGTCATTGTACTGCCCATGACCATTACCATTCAGGACGTATCTTATCGGGACGGAATCGATATTGATAAAACAGAATTCTATGAGAAACTAGCGGCCAGTGAGAACCTGCCGATTACCAGTCTCATCAGCCCTGCGGTTTTTGAAGATACCTATGAAGAGATTACCAAGGCCGGTGACGAAGCCATTGTACTTCCCCTCTCTTCTGAATTATCCGGAACATTTCAGAGCGCATCCATTGCGGCAGAGGATTACCCCAACGTATCCGTTATGGATACCCTGATGGTAACCATAGCACAGCGAATTCTTGTTCTTCGTTGCAGAGACCTGATTCATTCCGGCCTAAGCCGTCTTGAAATTGTTGAACAGCTTCACAAGGATCTTGATCGTCTGGTTGCATTCGGTGCAGTTGATACCTTGGAATACTTAAGAAAGGGCGGTCGCATCTCCGGCAGTAGTGCCATTGTTGGCGGCATCATTGGAATCAAGCCCATTCTGTCCATCGAAGGCGGTAAGTTAATCGGCATCGGAACCGCGCGTGGCAGCAAGAAGAGTAATCAGTTTATCAGCGGCAAGGTCCGTGACTGCGGCGGCATCGACTTTACCATGCCCTACTCTGTAGGATATACCGGTAACGATGATACCAATATGATGCAGTATTTAGAGACCAATAAGGACCTACTGGCAAATGCACCTCATGACGTGGAAGTGGTTCATGTAGGAAGCACCGTTGGAACCCATGCAGGTCCCGGAACGGTAATTGTGGCGTTTTTCCGCAATCTGTAAGACATTCCGGTTTGATCGATTGTTCCGTTACACAATATAGTCATTATGCAATATTACACGATAGCGTAAATGAGAGAAGAGGCCATCCATTCGGACAGCCTCTTCTCTTGCCATTACACATACTATGTTACTTGCTCTTCAGAATCTCAATTGCCTTATCAAGCTGGGTATCAACGCCTTCATTCAGATACTTCTCTACATCAAGTTCTACTTCTACATCCGGCTCAAAACCTTCACCGTGAATGCAACGACCCTTCGGAGAATAGTACTTACCGATAGTTACCTTCACACCGGATCCGTCACCCATAGGCATAATCTGCTGGACAATTCCTTTACCGAAGGTCTGTGTTCCCACCAGAATTGCCTTATCATAATCAAGAAGCGCACCGCAGAGAATCTCTGATGCGCTGGCACTGTTGCCATTAACCAGCACCACCATAGGCTTATCGAAATGATGGGTTGCATCGGATTTGTACTCTTCTCTCTTCCCGTTCTTATCTTCCAGATAAACCACAAGACCTTCCGGGCAGAACAAATCTGCAATATCTACTGCCACATCCACATTACCGCCGGGGTTATCACGAAGATCCAGAATCAGAGCCTTCATCCCTTTACCGTTTAATTCATCCATCGCTCTGGTGAACTGACTGGTAGATACATCATCAAACTCCGTGAGCTGGATGTATCCGATTTCATCATCAATCATCCTGGAATCAACTGTAATGCTTTCTACCTTATCTCTCACGATGTCATAGTCTTTGAATTCATTCAGAGACGGGCGATAGATGGTAACCTTAACCTGGGTTCCCTTGGGTCCGCGAATCTTACTGACTACAAGATTCAAATCCTGTCCTGAAATATCTTCATCATTAACCTTAACAATAATATCATCTGTCATCAGGCCTACTGCCTCGGCAGGGGAGTTGGGGATAGGACGAACCACCTTAATCTGCATGGTATCCGCATCCTGTTGAAGATAAGCACCAATGCCGAAGAATACGCCTTCTGAACTCTCCAACATCTCATCATATTCTTCTCTGGTATAGTAAGTGGAATAAGGATCGCCAAGGCCACTCATCAAGCCCTTATACATACCATCCTGAAGTGCTTCTTCATCATAAGGCTCATAATAATAAGCATCAATTACACTCTTCAGTGAATCTAACTTCGCCTTAACATCGTCTGTAACTACCTCTTCACCGGATCCACCGGATGTAAGGGATAAAATAGAACCGTTGCGAATCTTGTGACCCAGTTTCACGGCACCCACTGCCAATAGAATAAAGGCAACAATACCTAATGTAATAAAGGTGCCCTGCAGTCGTCCTTTTACAAGCGACTTGCGGTTTGCCTGTTCCTCATTTCGAGGATAATATTCATACCCATACTCATAACGTTCGTCGTTCATTTTCAAATCCTCATTATTCACAATCTATCTGCTAATCCGGTCTATACCGAAGTCTTCATCTTGCACTATCCTAAGTAATTCCAAGGACTGACATAGCTTCCGTCCTTACGAACACTGAAATGCAGATGGGGACCTGTACTTCTTCCGGTAGATCCCACCTTGGCAATCTGCTCACCTCTGGCTACCATCTGACCCTTGGATACCAGTAATGCGCTTGCATGCATATAAATGGTATAAATGCCGTCACCATGGTCAATCATAATGTAATTACCCATGGTACCCGAATAATCTGCTGCTACTACCTCTCCGTCATATGCAGCCAAAATAGGAGACCCGGAAGGCGCTGCCATATCTAAACCGTTATGGAACTGCTGAACCTTCAGAATCGGATGGGTTCGATTACCATACTCATCTGAGATACGAACATATTCCGGAGCCGGCCACTTGAACTTACCACCATCATAGACAATGGTCTTCTTGTTCTGTTCAAGGAGTCGTTTCTTCTCGGCAAGAATTACAGCCTCCAAATCCTTAATGATTCTGTTCTGCTCCGCAATCATGGCTTCGTATTCCTTGATTGCAGCTTCTTTGTTCTGAATATCGGACTCATACGCATCAATTTCTTCGTGCTTGGAGGCAATTAACGCCTCCATGGCCTGCTGCTCATTCTCGAGTCCGTCTCTGGCTTCATTGAGCTGACGCTGCTCTTCCTCCAGATCAGCCTTAATAGCAGCTGTCTCATTACGAGCCGATATATACTGATTCAGCATCTGCTTATCATAAGCGGATACCTTATTGATAAATTCTGCACGATTCAAAAAATCCACAAAAGATTCCGAAGACAATAACATGGTAATTACCGAATCATTACCGCGCTCATACATAAACTTCACGCGAATCTTCATGGTCTCGTACTGATCATCTTCACGCTTCTGGGCAGCTTCTAATGCGGATGTTGCTGCTGTAACTGCAATTTCCTGATCCGCAATCTGCTGCTTCAGAACCTCCATCTTGGAATTGATCAGTTCCAGTTCGGCATCCAGTTCTTCAATATAGTCTTCCAGATTTCCTTTTGCAGACTCTAAGTTCTTAAGCAGAGTCTTCACATCAGTCAATCCGGATTTCAGACTGGCCTTGTCCTGCTCTGCCTTCGCTTTATTCTCTTCGCTCTCTTTGATTAAGTCGTTAGTCAGAGACGGCGCACCGCTAACCGGCAGTGCCATCGGCAGAATCAGTGACCCCATTATCACTGCTGCACATACGCCTCTAAGTAATTGTCTTCGTCTCATATATGACCCCTGATATCCCGCTCCCCAGCAGGAAATGAATCTATAAAACTATACTCTTAAATGCTTACGGACTGTGAAGATACTTCCTAAGAAACCAATACCCACACCCAGAACCAGTGCTACAGGAAGCAATTCTCTGAACAGATCCTGAACCGGCATGAATTTCAGAATGTCGGACAGTGCGCTGAACTTCTGTCCTGCCACAACAATCACGTTAACGTACAGATAATAAATAGCAACTAACGGAAGTGCTGCACCTACCAGACCAATGATAATACCTTCGATTACGAAAGGTGCGCGAACCACAAAGTCCTTGGCTCCGATTAACTTCATAATGGAAATCTCTTCCTTACGAACCGCAATACCCATGGCTACAGTGTTGCTGATTAAGAATAGGGATACCGCTAACAGAATACCAACGATTACCAGTGATATATAGCCAATCAACACATTGATATTAGTAAGAATATCTGCGGTAGCATCAGATCTGTTCACCTCGCGAATACCGTCTGTTGCCTCTAAGAATGCAACCAGTGTAGGTTGCTTACTGACATCCTTTAGATAAATCTCATAGTTATCGGAACCCTCTAAGGGGTTATCTCCCTCATAACCATCCGCATACTCACCAAGATAGTCAACCTTAAAGGAATCCCATGCTTCCTCGGCAGATACATACTTCACATCGGCCACTTCGGGACGCGCCTTAATCAAGGTTCCAATCTCCTGAATTCGCGCGTCACTGATCTCCTCATCGAAGAATACGGTAACCGCCACGCCGGACTGAGCTTCCTTCACGCTATACTGAACATTGATTACCAGAGCATAGAAAATACCGAACAGGAATGTGCAGGCTGCAATAGTTGCCAGAGAAGCCAGAGAAAACACCTTGTTACGGAAGATATTCTTGAAGCCCTGTTTGAATACGAAAAATAATGTACTAATCCTCATCTATGTATTCACCCTTCTCCTCATCACTAATGATGACGCCCTTCTTCACTGTAATTACACGCTTGCGCATAGCATTCACAATTTCACGGTTATGAGTAACTACCAGAACTGTGGTTCCACGCTTATTAATCTCCTCAAGAAGCTTCATAATCTCCCAGGAGTTACGAGGATCCAAATTACCGGTAGGCTCATCTGCCAGCAGAATCGGCGGATTGTTCACAAGTGCTCTTGCAAGAGCAACTCTCTGCTGCTCACCACCGGATAACTGCTTAGGCTTGGCTTTATAACGGCCGGCAAGGCCAACCAGTGACAACATTGCCGGTACATTCTTCTTAATTTGTCTTGTGGGTACTTCAATGACACGCTGAGCAAAAGCCACGTTCTCGTACACATTCCGGTCCTTGAGAAGTCTGAAGTCCTGGAACACCACCCCGATATTACGGCGGAACTTGGCGATTTTGCGCCTGCGCAGTTTAGATAAGTCGTAATTATTCACAATAACGCGACCGCTTGTAGGGGTTAATTCCCTAAGAAGCAGCTTAATCAGCGTTGATTTACCGGAACCGGAGTTACCGGCAATGAATACAAATTCCCCTTTTTGGATATGCAGCGTCACATCACTTAAGGCCTGAACCCCATTGGAATAAGACTTGCTGACATTCTCCAGTGTAATCATGTCCATATAATATCCCCTTATATATTAAACAAACTATTAATACTCTATACTCTCCATGTATTTCATGTATCTGACAACCATCAGAGCAATCTTGAAGGTAATGGCATCCTCGAAGATTCTAAGGTCCAAATTAGTGGTCTTCTGCAGCTTATCCAGTCTGTATACCAGTGTATTACGATGAAT
>JAZLHG010000326.1:0-6047 GCA_045616705.1 Lachnospiraceae bacterium
AGTCGAAATGCTCTTTTAGCACCTGATTAATTTCAGCATCCGACATTCCTTCCACGTCCTCCGGACGTAAAATACACTGCATTCTGGCACTGATATCCACCTTGCGTTTCTGCAGGCAGTTGTATAAGGGATCCTGGGCAAAGGCTCCATAGGTTCTGATCATCACCACCGGAACCTTCAGTAGCTTAATACACTTACCAAGACTCTCGGGAAGCGGTGTTGCACATCCATCGAAGCTATAACTTGCTTCCGGATACATTAACACCGAACTCTTAAGGGTCTTCAGTGTATAGACCATGTCCTTCACCAGAACGGAATCCGTTACAAATTTGCGAGTGGGAATACAGCCGATTTTGCGCATCAGGCCATACTTCCCAACAAATCCGTCGGATGTACAGATAATATGGAAAGGCTTGGGATAAATCAAGCTGGCTGCAATTGCCAGATCCGTGAAGCAGGAATGGTTCATCAATACCAGACAGGGCTCATTCTCAAGTCCCTCCATATTCTCCTGCTCGTACTTAAAATTCACACCCTTCAGAACAGGTGCGGACACTGTCTTCAGCAGCAATCTTGCTGCCTTTGACTGCTTCACCGGGCGTTCATGCTTCGGACGCTTCAGTGCCATCACCTGATCATAATCCATTTCTTTTACTTTGATTTTCATATTCGTCTTCCTGAATTATTCCGCCCTGCGGGAATCCATTTCTTTCTTAAGAATATCGAATTTATAGGTTATAGGCCCACCGTAATCACAGGATACGGGCGTGACGGTTAAAGTTCCCTTGCCCTTACCGGCAGTAATATTGGTTCCGTAGGTAATATTTACCGGATTACCGGTGAATGTATTCGGATAGTTCACGGCAATCTGTTTCACGCAGCCTTGTCCTGCCGCAAGAATTGCATCATGGTCCGTAAGCCCCTGCAGGCTATTCCGAATGTCATTCAATGCTGTGCCTGCTAAGGCTGCATCAATATAATAAAGCCTTACCTTGGGACAAACCTGCATTCCTGTATAATAGGCATCTTCCACTACCGCATACGTATTCTTGGCCGTAAGCTTAGTCTCCGGCTTATACACACACATTGCGACAGACACACCATAGGTCATACCCGGGTCTGCATAAGGTCCTTTGCCGATTACTTCCAGATATGGACCGGGGCTATAGACACTACTCATATGCTGTGTAATCGCTTCCTGCGTATTATTGTAATATCTTACCTCATATTCCGTCTTCTTAAGATATGAGCCGTCTACCATAACCGTAACTGCCGGCTTATACTGAGCGGAAGGTGCTTTCCTGGCGTCATAGGCCATGGGCTTCACTGTAATTTCTACCCCACTGCCAACAGAGGTAAATGTTCGTGGATGAATGTTGTATTTTTGTAGAATGGCACCACAGTAGTTTCCTTTTCCCTTAATGGTTACCGATGCTGTTTCGGTACCCACTTTGAAAATGCTCTTATATTCCAGAGTATAATCTCTGCCTTTTACCAGCTTCTCCCAATTATCCATTTTAAACAGAGTGAACGAATCGGTACGAGCTCCCTTTTTGTTATATACAACATACGCACCTTCCCAGTTATAAGTAACCTTATTCACGTCACTTATGTCTATAGGCGTAATCTTGAAGGTCTTCTTCACGGTTCCTGTATATCCGCCCTTGCCAAGACCGGTATAAGTTACCGTTACTTTACCGGCGTTCACGTTGCCGGTATAAGAGATCAGATAATCCCATCCGTAACGAAGCTTCTCATTCACATTGCCGCTCGTATAATACACATCCAAATCGGTTACCAGCTGAGGACGTCCCGTATACTCCCGCTCCTTCGGAAAATCAACGACATTCAGTGTCTTGTCCGTAAGGGCAGTTCCCGTAATCTGGAAAGCTGCATCCTTATATCCGTCGTAAGCACCCACACCGGTAATACGTACCGTTGCATTCCCTACCGGTACATTATTTATATAGGAAACCGTATAGTCTGTTCCGTAGGACAAAGTCTTCTTGCCAAGCTTCACCGTAATGTCGCTTGCCGGAAGGGTAATGGGAGAGCCTGTATATGCTTTTTTGCGGCTGCTCTTACCAATCGATACCGATGCCGCTGACATCTGTCGACTGGGATCATCTACCCGCACCGTTCTTACAATGCTTCCGGAATTGTTGCCTAGTCCCGTAATCGTAAGTTCAAAGGTTCCTGAATAGCCTGCAGGCACCAAATGGTTCTCAAGTACCGTATCTGCCGGAACAGAAGTCCCCTCCTCGTCATATGCAGTCAGAGTCTTAAGGCTCACCTGAATATCCCGGTTCTGCACAAGTCCCAGTTTTCCTCTCTTCATGGAGGCAAATACGTCCTGATCCTTAGCAGAGGTCTTCAGATTGGGATAATACTTCATAGCAATGCCTGCCGCCGGATTCTCACCATCTCCGATGGAAGCAGGCAGAATATTGAAATTAATCTTCAGTTCACCGGAATAATTACCGACACCGGTTACTACTACGTAAGGAAGACTCTCATCGAAATCTTCACCCATACCACGTCCGGATACAGGTGTCGTATTCACGTTAGTATTATTCACATATCGAAGGGTATAGTCCTTTTTCAGAGCCAGCGTCTGGTTAATACCATAGGCAAATACATAGTTCCTAACCGTAACGTTCGGCTTAATCGCACTGCCTGTATAAATATAATTAGGAGCAATGGACACATACAGGTCATTGATACAGTTATCGCTCCACTTTGCATACAGAGTCAAATCGGTCTGCACTGTATCGGAATCATAATTCCACTGCTTCGTTAATGCCATGTCGGTATACCAGCCATCGAAGGTGAAGCCGGTGGCGGAAGGTATATAAGCAGGAATCAAACCGGCATGTTCTATCGTCAGATATTTATCCTGAGAAGGGGCACTTCCGTGACCGTTCATTACATAAGTAATCTCATGCCAGCCTGCACCCTTAGTTACCGTCAGTTCGCCGTTCTCATAACTCAAGTTATAACTGGCAGATACATCCTCACCCTTCTCATTTACAATGCCAATCTTACTCGACACGGGGACAATCATATACTTACCAAGCTTATAGTTTTCTCCGTCCTTCTCCGGATTACAGGTTGCGGATTCAGAAGAAACTACCAGTTTATCCTTCCCCTGCAGATTCCCATCGAAACAGAATACCGGTATCGATTCCCTATATCCCATCTCGCAGTCAAGAGGACGAATGACCGCCGACGCTTTATCAATGGTGAAGGTTCTGCTTAAGCTCAGTCCCGCATAGTTGCCTTTACCCACTACGGCTACAATACCGTTGTCACCGGCCGTAATATTATCATGTGTATCATCGCCGTACACTACCGTGTAATCCGTTCCCAATCTAAGATTGCTGTCCCCGGTAAATGCCCGTACTGCAGGCTGAAGCTTGACCCCTCTATAGGAGAAGGTTGTATCCATTAATTCCATGTCCGGTGCACATACCGTTACGGTCTTAGTCTCTGACTTCGTTCCTGCCGAAACGGTTACGGTGATCACTTCCTTACTTCCGGGAGCAATATCGGCTACCGCATAATTCCCCTCGGCATCCACCCATAACACAGCCGGATTAGAAGAGGTTATGGTAGCCTCCATAAGGGTACCGGAATAAGAACGGCTCTCGCCATAGTAATCCGGTACTGACAGGGATACACCTGCTGTGAATTTGCCACTGGCGCCGGGTGCCATCAGACTGTTTAATCCGGTGACATTTAATTTCTTAATATAGGTGTTCTTCACCTCTACGGCAACGGTTTGCTTACCGGTTGTGCTGTCCTTGGTCTCATCAAGAGCTTCACCTCCCCGGGTAGTACGCATCGCCACAGTAGATTCCCACTTAGAGCCTTCCGCCTTACAGCATGCAACGCCCACATATACATTACGGGGATCAATAATCATTTTATAATGTCCGGTCTGACCACTGGCCTTACCATTATATGCATCTTTCTCGCTATACCACTGATTAATGCCCTGCATTAATCCGGCTGATTCCCAGTTCCATGCCAAACTCTCTCCACTACTATAGGCAGCTCCCAGATCCTCTTCAGCTGTAAAGCAGTCATCCCCATTTGGCCTGTCATGGGCATTTAATATGGATGCTTCCATTGCTCTTAAGCGTGCAATAGCCTCCATATCGGAGGACCATTTCATAGGAACATAGTCTGTGGACGTTAATTTGGCTCCGGTAACCGGATTCTTATAGCCATTATCACAAGCTTCCTTACGAATTGCATTTAATTTGTTCAGAATCTTGGTTGCAGACTCTGTAGTATAGGTACCCTTTATGCCCACTTTGACACAGTTTGCTCTTACGGAATCTTCCGGACCGACTTCCGGGTAGAGAATACCGCCTTCGCCTTCTAAGCTAGCCTCTCCGGCTTCGAATACAGCTGCACCATCGTCTACAAGGCCTTCAACAGCCATTCCTTCAAGGTCATCTGTCTCGAAATTTGCATCATCTGTCATTTCAGAATCTGTTTCATCAATCACTTCGATTTCAGCCTCTGAATCTATGGTAATTCCCAGTGTATCATCGATATCTACATAGGCACCGGTCTCCATATCCTCCACAACCAGCTCTACCGGTTCCACAGGAAGCAGTTCTTCTGCGGATACCATACTTCCGAATAGAGTTACGGTCATTGCCATTGCTAATGTAAAGGCTGTTATTTTCCTGCCAAGGATCTTATTCGTTCTCATCATGAATAAAGGTCTCCTACTCTTTATATTTGTTCTCATATGAAATGATTATCGGTTAGGCACCGTTTACTTCTATCATATATTAGTCGGGCCAATCTGAACAGTTACTTTCGTATTAATCTATCCATTGATTCCTGCATTACAATCTGCCCAGAACTGACGGGCGGATATTCTGGCTGCACCTAATCCCCATACGATATTCTGCTCTAATCCGTCGGAGGTTGCAACAGATATGGATGCCTTCTTGGACAGTCTGCTGACCTCCCGCTCAATATAGGCATCGGCAATTTCATTTTCCTTCGTATAGACAATGGTAATGTTATGATACTGCATGACTTTGCCGGGATTGCCCTTAACCTTATAGGCATCGAATACCAGAATCAGCTTACATCCCCTGCTGCCCTGATAATTACAGCACTTATCCGCGAGTGCATCTCGGGCACTGTCTATATTCACCTTGGATAATTCCTTCAGTTCCTCCGATGCGAAAATGACGTTGTATCCGTCTACAAATACAATTTCTTCCTTTCTCTCTACCGGCTTATAGACATAAGGTTTCTCCTTCTTGCCGGATGACACCAGGTTAACCTTACGTGCCGGGTCATCCCGGTACGGCAGCAAATCTTCCTTACTCTGACGATAGGTCCCCGCATAAATCTTCTCAATTTCTTCCTGGGAAATGGTTCTGGACGCACTTCGAAGGCTGGCTGCCTGCTCTTTGGCTCTGGAAGCCTTCGACAGCTCCTCCTCTTCCGAAACAGTATCCATCTCATATGTATCCGGTGCGCTGACACTTAGATGGGCCAGTTCTGCCACTTCATACCAGGGAATCAGCACACCTGCTCCATGGGAGCAGAAAACAGACGCAGAAGGATTATCAAGATCGGAATCCGGATCATACTGCAGGCCCATAAGGACCTCATCCTCGTTATGACAGGGATAATACCCTGCCTGTCTGAGAATCAGTTGGCCGTATCCATGGGTGTAAGCATTGACCTCTCTCTGGTAATTACGCATGGAATATACCGGACAGATTCCTGTTAAGCGACTCATTTCCCCTATGGTCTCCGGTCCTTCGAACTCACCGGACATCTTCTTAATATCTGTCATGGCTCTGCCCAGTTCCGTTGTGGGGACAAGCAGTTCATAAGCATAGTAGGGTTCCAACAGATGACTCTCACACTGCATCAGTCCCTGTCGGATGGCGCGGTAGGTTGCCTGCCTGAAATAGCCGCCTTACGTGTCCTTCAGATCGGCCGTTCCTCGGATTAGGGTAACGACCATATCGGTGATCGGCAAGCCGCCCAGAACACCTTCATGG
>JAZLHG010000327.1:0-6739 GCA_045616705.1 Lachnospiraceae bacterium
TTCATCAGCCTCTGGGCGGTGCGAGGGGTCAGGCTACCGAGATTGGAATCGCAGCCAAGCAGATTCTTAGAACCAAGGCTAAGCTGAATCAGAATCTTGCCCATAATACAGGACAGCCCCTGGAGGTTATTGCTGCAGATACTGAGCGTGATAACTGGAAGACTGCTGAAGAAGCCCTGGAATATGGTTTGATTGATAAGATTATTACAACGAGGGCTTAAGATGGCAAAGAGTGACGATAAAATCAGATGTTCCTTCTGTAATAAGCCACAGAACATGGTTCGTAAGCTGATTGCAGGTCCGGACGGTGCATATATTTGTGATGAATGTATCGAAATCTGTATGGATATCCTTGAAGAAGAACTGGAGAATGAGCCTGAACAGGAAGAACAGAAGGGCCCTGCAATTAACCTTCTGAAGCCCAGAGAAATCAAGGAATTTCTGGATGAGAACGTAATCGGTCAGGAAGAAGCCAAGAAGGTTCTGTCTGTAGCGGTATATAACCACTATAAGAGAGTGACTTCTCAGCAGGAATCCGATGTGGAATTACAGAAGAGTAATATCATTATGTTAGGTCCCACAGGTTGTGGTAAGACATTACTTGCACAGACTCTGGCGAAGATTATTAATGTACCTTTTGCCATTGCTGATGCAACAGCCCTTACTGAGGCCGGATATGTGGGCGAGGATGTTGAGAATATCCTGTTGAAGTTAATTCAGGCATCCGACTATGATATAGAAAAGGCCCAGTATGGTATTATCTATATCGATGAAATTGATAAGATTACACGTAAGGGTGAGAATGTATCCATTACCCGTGATGTGTCCGGCGAAGGTGTACAGCAGGCACTTCTTAAGATTATTGAGGGAACGGTTGCATCTGTTCCTCCTCAGGGTGGACGTAAACATCCTCATCAGGAACTGATTCAGATTGATACCACGAATATTCTGTTTATCTGCGGTGGCGCTTTTGAGGGTCTTGATAAGATTGTTGAGAATCGTCTGGATAAGAAGTCTATCGGCTTCAATGCTGAGATTAAGGACAAAGCAGAAACAGAGATTGGCGTACTCCTGAAGCAGGTTCAGCCGGAAGATTTAAATAAATTCGGCCTGATTCCTGAGTTCGTAGGACGTGTTCCCATCAATGTATCTCTTGATCCGCTTGATGAAGAAGCCCTGATTAAGATTCTGACAGAGCCTAAGAATGCGATTGTGAAGCAGTATCAGAAACTGTTTGAACTGGATGGCGTTACACTGACCTTTGAGCCGGATGCAATTACTGCAATTGCGAAGCAGGCATATGCCCGTAAGACCGGTGCAAGAGGCTTGAGATCCATTCTGGAGCAGCTTATGAATGACTTGATGTTTGAGATTCCTTCAGATGACAGTATTGAGGAATGCATCATCACCAAGGAAGCGGTAGAAGGCTCAGCGGAACCTAAGATTGTTTATAGCAAGCAGAGTAAATAGTAGAGTAAGGTATTCCGCCTGACGCAAATGTGTTGGGCGGAATTTTTTAAATAGGATTACCAGGTGATAATATGACCAGAATTGTTAAGAAACATTACCCTGTGGTTACTCTTCGGAATATGACCACACTTCCGGGGATGATTGTCCACTTTGATATCAAAAGAGAACAGAGCAAGAATGCCATCGAGAATGCCATGATGCACGATCAGAAGGTATTCTTAGTTGCCCAGAGAAATGCTGAAACCGAACTGCCTATGCAGAGTGAATTGTACGAGGCCGGCTGCGTGGCTAACATTAAGCAGGTCATCAAACTACCGAACGGTGTGGTACGTGTGCTGGTGGAAGGTGAGTATAGAGCGCGTCTCTTAATGCTGTACGAGGACCAGACTGCCGATACCAAGCAGTGGCCGTTAATAAATCTGTGCACAGATGAAGAATTGACTGCAATGGTTGCGGAACTTCGGGACAGAATGACTTCTTATGTGGAATTAAATCCCAGAATTGCCAAGAACCTGCAGAAAGAGTTTCAGGAGGCAGATTCTGTTGAGGAGATTCTTGACAGTATTGCAATTAATGTACCAATGGAATTTAAAGAGCGTCAGGAATATTTGGAGACAGATAATATTTTTGAACGCTTCACCTTGCTGACTGTATTCTTCGCAAGAGAGAGCGAAGTCCTTCGGATTAAGAAGGATTTGCAGACTAAGGTACAGGAACGGGTGCAGAAGAATCAGAAGGATTATGTGCTTCGTGAAGAAATTAAAGCAATTCGTGAGGAACTGGGTGAGGATCCGGAGTCAGATCCCGATCAATATAAGAAGCAGCTGAAGAAGTTACACGCACCCGATGAGGTGAAGAGCAAGATTGCTAAGGAGATTGAGCGATTGGCTCAGGCCGGTGCTTATTCTTCCGAGAGTGCAGTGCTTAGGGGATATATTGAGACGCTTCTTGAGTATCCTTGGGAGATTGTCAGCCCTGAGAATACAGATGTTACATATGCTGAGAAGGTTCTTGAAGAGGATCATTACGGGCTGAATAAGGTGAAGGAGAGAATTCTGGAGTTCCTTACGGTACGTAACCTTGTGAATCAGGAGCGTGAGCATGAGGATACAGATGCGATTACACCGATTATTTGTCTTGTGGGACCTCCGGGAACCGGTAAGACCAGTGTGGCCAAATCCATTGCCAGAGCCCTTGACAGGAAGTATGTACGAATCTGTCTTGGTGGTGTAAGAGATGAAGCGGAGATACGTGGACATCGCAAGACCTATGTAGGCGCCATGCCCGGTCGTATTCTTACCGGAATGAAGTCTGCAGGCGTTAAGAATCCGCTTATGCTTCTGGATGAAATTGATAAAATGAGCTCAGACTACAAGGGAGATCCGGCATCTGCTATGCTGGAAGTTCTTGATAGTGAGCAGAACAATAAATTTGTTGACCATTATTATGAGATTCCTGTGGATCTATCTGAGGTACTGTTCATTGCCACAGCCAATTCTGTATCAGGAATTCCCAAACCGTTACTGGACCGTATGGAGCTGATTGAGGTATCCAGCTATACTGAGAATGAGAAGAAGCATATTGCAGTGGAGCATTTGATTCCCAAACAGATTCGTAAGCATGGCCTTAAGAAATCAGAACTTATCATTCAGGAGAAGGCTCTTGAGAAGCTGATTCGCAGTTATACAAGAGAGGCCGGTGTCAGAGAACTGGAGCGCAAGATTGCTAAATTGTGTCGCAAGGCAGCTGTTGCGGTTCTGAATGAGAATAAGAAATGTTTAACAGTTACGCCGTCTTCCCTGAAGACTCATATGGGTAAGGAGAAATATATTGTTGATCCTGCTAATGAGAAGGATGAAATCGGTATCGTAAGAGGTCTTGCATGGACCAGCGCAGGTGGAGACACGCTGCAGATTGAAGTAAATGTTATGCCCGGTAAGGGAGAACTGATTCTGACAGGACAGCTTGGAGATGTGATGAAGGAGAGCGCTCATGCAGGCCTTAGTTACATTCGTTCTATCAGTGAGGCCAGAGGCCTGAAGCCGAACTATTTTAAGGATCATGATTTCCATATCCATATTCCTGATGGGGCTGTTCCTAAGGATGGACCCAGCGCCGGAATCACTATGGCAACTGCTCTGTATTCGGCAATTTTCGGACAACTCGTAAGAGCAGATGTGGCTATGACAGGTGAAGTGACACTGAGAGGAAGAGTTCTTCCCATCGGAGGGCTGAAGGAGAAACTTCTTGCAGCTAAGACCGCAGGAATTGCTACAGTATTGGTTCCTGAACAGAATAAGCCGGATGTGGAAGAAATTGATATCGAAATAAAACGCGGACTAAACATTCTCTATATGAGTTCCATGGAGGATGTTCTGAAGGAGGCGCTCAGATGATCATTAAAAACGTGGCACTGGAAACTGTATGTGGTGTAACCAGTAAACTGCCTGAGAATACCAAGCCGGAGTTTGCATTTGCCGGTAAGAGTAATGTGGGTAAGTCTTCCTTAATTAATGCTCTTATGAATAGAAAAAGTCTGGCTCGTACCTCTTCGCAGCCCGGCAAGACCCAGACAATTAACTTCTATAATATTAATGACGAATTATACTTTGTGGACCTTCCCGGGTATGGGTATGCCAAGGTATCTCAGAGTGAGAAAGAGAAATGGGGCAGAATGATTGAGAATTATCTACATAAGTCTCAGATGCTTAAGATGGTATTTCTCTTGATCGATATTCGTCATGAGCCTTCGGCCAATGATGTGGAAATGTTCCGTTGGATTAAGGCAAACGGCTATGTTCCCATTATTATTGCCACGAAGCTTGATAAAATCAATCGTTCCCAGAAGGATAAGTGTGTTAAGATTATCAGGAACAAGTTGTCTCCGGATGAATCGATCAATATTATTCCGTTCTCTGCAACAACCAAGCAGGGAAGAGAGGAAATTTATGAAACAATCGACCAAATACTTGAAAATCATTGTTAATATTCTGTCCATGGCTGCAATTGTGGCTTTTTTCGTATGGCTGCTTCCGAAGATTCTGGTATACTTTATGCCGTTTGTGGTGGCAGGCATTATTGCCATGATTGCAAATCCGCTGGTTAGATTTTTGGAGCAGAAGCTTAAAATCGTACGTAAGGCAGGAACAGTAGTGGTTATTGTTCTGGTGTTGGGCGCGGTAGTCCTGGTAGTCTATGCCATTATTGCCAAGCTGGTGTCGGAGGCAATCGGACTGTTCTCCAATGCTCCCAGAATTTGGAGTAGCCTGTCGGCAAGTTTTGACAACATGACCAACAGCATGAACCGCTTCTTTAACCGTATGCCTCGTGGGGCCAGAGAATGGATAAACGGCGTTATTGATGATTTGGGCGTACGAATGACTGCGTGGGTATCTGAGCTGGGTGCTCCGGCAGCTGAAATTGCAACCAATGCTGCCAAGAATCTGCCGCTTGTAATCGTTGGCATTATTATGGGTGTGCTGGCTTCTTATTTCTTCCTTGCGGAGAAGGACTATATGCTGAATCTGATTCACAAGGTTGTACCGGAGAGCATCAGAAGCAGAAGTGATATGGTTCTTGGAACCATGAAGAAGGCAGTGGGCGGATATTTTATTGCGCAGTTCAAAATTATGCTGGTAGTATTTGTGGTGTTACTCATTGGCTTTGTTATTCTGGGAGTAGAATATTCGGCATTGATTGCACTGCTCATTGCTTTTCTGGATTTTCTGCCTGTCTTTGGAGCGGGAGCGGCAATGTGGCCTTGGGCCTTGGTTGCGTTCTTCCAGTCGGATATCAGAATGACGGTAGGCGTTATGATTACATGGGCAGCAGGTCAGTTGATTCGTCAATTGATTCAGCCTAAACTCGTAGGCGAATCAGTTGGTCTTAAGCCGATTCCCACATTGTTCTTCTTATACATCGGATTCCGTGTGGGCGGAGCCTTGGGATTGATTATTGCGGTTCCCATCGGAATGATTATTATTAATCTCTATAAGGCCGGTGTGTTCAGTAACTTTGTATACAGCATTAAGCTTCTCGCCAAGGACATCGGCAGAATAAGAAAGTATGATAAGAACGATTTACTTGCTGAAGGTGTTACCTTAAACGAAGTAGATCAGGAAGACGACGAGGAGGGATTACATGGTTAAACTGTTATCGCGTCTCTTTATTGAGAACAGAGAAGAATACAAGAATCCTGAAGTACGACAGAAATATGGTGTGCTTTGTGGAGGACTTGGTGTATTCCTGAATCTGGTTTTGTTCGGTATTAAGATTGTAGCAGGCCTGATTAGCGGTTCTGTTGCCATTGCGGCAGATGCATTTAACAACTTATCGGATGCAGGCAGTTCTGTGATTATGATGGTTGGCTTCAAGTTGGCGGGTCGCAAACCGGATCCGGAACATCCTTTTGGACATGGCCGAATTGAATATGTAACAGGACTTGTTGTATCGTTCTTGATTATTCTGATGGGATTTGAACTGGGCAAGTCCGGTATTGAGAAGATTATTCATCCTGAACCGGTTGTGACCAGCAGAATCATTATTTTCATTCTGGTGATTTCCATCTTAATGAAGATTTATATGTATTTCTATAACAGAAGCGTTTCACGCAAAATAGAATCTTCTGCCATGATGGCTACCGCTATGGATTCCTTTACGGACTCTGTTGCAACCAGCGTGGTGCTGATTTCTATGATGATAGCAGAGTATACCGGACTCCAGATTGATGGATGGTGTGGTCTTTTGGTGGCAGCATTCATTCTCTACGCAGGTATTACTTCGGCGAAGGATACAGTTGAGACACTTCTGGGCAGTAAGCCTGAACCGGAATTTGTGCATACCATTGAACAATTTGCCATGTCTTACGATGACATTCTGGGCGTTCATGATATGATTGTTCATGATTATGGTCCCGGTCGAATGATGGTATCTTTTCATGCGGAAGTTCCTGCCAGTGGTGACATTGTTCAGATTCATGACATGATTGACTGTGTAGAAGATCGCTTAAGAAGGACACTTGGTTGCGAAGCGGTTATTCATATGGATCCTATTGTAGTGGATGATGAAGTGACCGATAAGGCCAAAGAGATGGTTCTGAATGTGGTACACTCGATTAGTGAAGAAATTACCATTCACGATTTCAGAATGGTGCAGGGTCCTTCTCACAATAATGTGATTTTTGATGCTGTAGTACCCTTTGATTTCAAAATGAAGGATGAGGAAGTTAAGAATTTGATTATTGAGAAAGTTGCAACCCTTCCGGGAAGAT
>JAZLHG010000328.1:0-9390 GCA_045616705.1 Lachnospiraceae bacterium
CTTTCCGGATATCGCACGAGAAACGGTAGTCTTACTCATGTTCAGTTCTCTTGCAATATCGTCAATTGTGTAATTCATCCCCTAATAGCTCCTTCATAACCCTACTATTGAACAAATTATCACATGTTGTTTTCTTTTGCAACCGGTTGCGCAAATTTTCTTTCGTTTTCTCTTCTATTCCGCCACCTCAACCATTACAATATGGCATTTTCCGTCATCGTCACGGTAGGTAATTGTATAAAGGCCTGCCTCTGCGAATATAATATCCTCTTCCTCCTCTAGGTCTACACTGTTCAATACTCCATCATCAAATCTAAGAATACCGATTACCGCATCTGTCTTGATCCCATAATGATCTCCTTCATTCATCACTAACGATTGATTCTATACCCTGTACCCATATTCACGAGATTCTCGAATGGTTCACCATTCACTAAGTGGGTCAAATTTCTGGCAGCGATTTGAACAATCCTGTCACGGGTAGCTTTAACATGATATCCACCGGATACATGTGGCGTAATCAGTACATTTGGCATCGTCCATAATCTATGATTGGAAGGAAGCGGTTCCGGATCCGTTACATCAAGGGCCGCTCCTGCAAGTTTGCCGCTTGACAGAGCATCACATAAGGCCTCCGTGTCTACCGTTGCTCCCCTGCCGACATTCAGGAAATAAGCACCATCCTGCATTGCTGCAAAAGCTTCTTCATTGAAAATACGAAGGGTATCTGCATAACCCGGAAGGCAGTTTGCCACAATATCAGCCTGTCCAAGGCAAGAATAGAAATCATCCATGGTATGCAGGGTCTCTACATATTCCGGCTTCAGGTTCAAATTCTTTCTGATTCCCGTGATCTTACTTCCCAGCGCAGACATTCTTAGTCCGAATTCATTGCCAATATCGCCCAAGCCTACAATTAATGTCTTGGATCCGTAAATTGCCGGAACCGGCCCCTCATCCGTCCAGTCTCGATTCTCCTGATTCAGTCTGTATAAATCCAATTTCTTCATAAGGCACAATAAGGAGCCAAGCATATGTTCCGAGATAGCCAGCCCATATGCACCGGTAGCATTTGCAAGCACTGCGCCTTTCGGAAGAATTCCTTCCCTTGTGAAGCCGTCCGTTCCCGCACTGTTTAACTGCATTAACTGTAACCGCCTGCAGGATGTCAAAAGAGACGGATTCAAATTGCCTACAATCATGTCTACATCTGCAACATCACTTGATGTTACCGAATCTGCATGCATATATTTAATTTCCACATTCGTAGATACAGCATCTAAAACAGACTTATGCTCTTCCAAAACATCCATTACAACCAGAACATTGTACATTTTCTTCTCCTATTATGTCGTTAGCCAACCGTACTTATCAAGTTTCATAAATAGAACCATAATAATAATATCAGATATTATCTATCTTTCGTCAAATTATTCTGCTATTCTGTAACTATAATTACTGAATTATCGGGAGGTACAATTATGGCAATGAATGTAATGATAACGGGTACAGGTCGACACTATGCACTTGGATTTAACCTTGTTCTAAGGTACCTTGAGAATGGTGACAATGTAATTGCCACCGTTAGAAAAGAATCAGACGAACTAAATGCATTATTGAGGGAATATCCTGATAGCCTGCAAGTGGTCACAATGGATATTGGAGACTCGGCTTCTGTGAGCAGAGCTTTTGAATTGGTTGCTGCAAATTATGACAGAATTGATTTGCTTATTAATAATGCAGTAACAACATCTGCAGATGTTGAAAAGGATTTCTTTGACTTCAATCTGGATTATGTTGCCGGTGTAATTGATGTTGCTGCCGTAGGTTCCCTTAGAGTCATCCAGAAATTCTACCCCTTACTTGAAAATACAAATGATATGTCTCTGATTATCAATATTTCATCAGAAGCAGGTAGCATATCCAGGAACTATAGAAAGTTCTATGTGGATTATGGAATGGCCAAGGCAGCCCTCAACATGGGCACAATGACCGTTTGGAATAATATTAAAGACAATGACAAGGTCAATATTTTTGCGGTACATCCGGGCTGGATCAGAACAAACGGACAGGAAGATAATCCTGCTCCCCTCTCTTCCTATGATGCTGCGGAAATATTGAGAACTCTTTTTGAGAAGATCCGTTATGACAAAACAAGTCACAGGTTCATCACCAACGAGGGGACGGATTATCCATTCTAGCATAATCCGTCCCCTGCATTATAAAATAGGACTCTCAAAATCTTATGATTCCTATTGACTACCATCACTAACATCAAGCAAATTGCCCACATGCTTCGTTTCGAAGAACAGCTCTTTGTTGGTCATTACAACAATCACAGCAGCTATCACCACGAAGATTGTCTCTATGCATTTTGTCTCCGGCGTCATGTTTATTTTCTCCTGCATAATATTAATAAACAGATGGAAAATAATGGTTGCCAGCATGCTTCTGTTATTCTTCACATATACCCATGTCTGAAGGAAATTCAAAGGAATTACACTAAGCAGGAAATTAAGGATATAAACTACTCCCATCTCCCTAAGGCCATACTGATAGGTTCCTGCCACCCAGAATAAAGGCAAATGCCATACTGCCCAAATACATCCAAATATAATGGACTCCTTAAACCAACTGTGGTAAGCACCGACTGCATCTTCACCATATCCTCTCCAACCCAGTTCCTCAATACTGGATGCAAGCAATATGGTAAGCAGTGCCGATGAACCACCGATTGAAAATGAGAAATCTTCCGTAAAGGAAAACTGATTTGTGCTTCCGCCCAATAATACCGATGCTCCGATGGAAGCCGCAACAATTCCTGCAAAAATCAGCACTGCAATAACGATGTATTTCGGTTTAATTCTATAGAATCCAATCAGCTTCTTCTTGAAATCATCAATTAATGCACGATTCCTAGAAGACAGTACCGTAATCACTGCAACTACTGCAGGGGATATGAGTCCAAGAAACATTCCAAGATACAGACTGGTTCCCGCATTAAACAGAATTGCAAATAGCCACCAGAACCAGGTACATGCAAATACAATCACATAGAATCTGGTGGGACGATACGTATACTTTTCCTGTTTCATTTGTTTTGTTAACGACATTTTACTACCTCCGTGTTTTGCTTTGTTTGCTTCCTTCACAGATTAGTAAATCAGCCTTTACAGAACAAGAAACATTTGTTGTCATTTCATGTTTTTTCTGCTACTTTCCGTAGCAATCCCCTAAATTCGGCGTTTTCCGGCCATTACGCAAATTGCAATTATCTGTTTACACCCTTCCAGGTCTCCAGTTCCTCGAACTGACGCATATAGAGATTATAGTACTCACCCTTTTTCTTCATCAGTTCCTTATGATTGCCGCTCTCTACAATGGTACCGTCAGCAACCACAAGAATCGTATCTGCTCCAACTACAGTCGATAATCTATGTGCAATAATAAATGAGGTTCTCTCCTTGGTTACAGCTGCAATAGCCTGCTGAACAGCATTCTCCGTTACGGAATCAACAGAACTGGTCGCCTCATCTAATATCAGAATCTTCGGGTCTGCAAGTAATGCTCTGGCTATCGATAGCAGTTGCTTCTCTCCTGTGGATAAGAAATCACCGCCTTCTCCCAGTTCCGTATTAAGGCCCTTATCCAGTTTCTCCAGAATTTTATCTGCACCTACTTTGTTTAGGGCTTCCATAATTTCAGTTTCCGTTGCATCCTCCTTACCATAGATCAGATTCTCTCTTACCGTACCTGAGAACAGATATGGTGTCTGAAGAACATAACCAATATTGCTATGAAGCCACTTTAACGAGCGTTCCTTAGCATCCCTGCCATCAATTAGCACCTGTCCTTCCGTTGGTTCAAAGAAACGGCATACCAGATTGACAAGTGTCGATTTGCCGGCACCGGTTTCCCCAACGATTGCTACACTCTGTCCCTTATGGACTTTTAAGTTAAAGTGATCAAGAACGATTTCTTCCCCATCCGGATACCGGAAAGTAACATCCTTAAATTCAACTTCTCCCTTAAGTTCCTCGAAGTTCTCATATTTAGGATGAAAGGAATCACCATACTTCTCAATAACCTCCGGCGAATCATATACCTCTCCTACCGTATTAACCAGTTCAAGATATCTCTCGATATTGACACCTACCGCAATCATTCGACTTATGGAATTGATAATAAACTGAATAGGTTCCAGCATTCCAAGGGCGTATGACATAAACACCGATAAAGTACCTATTTCTACCACTCCCGCTACGGTCAGACTTCCACCCTTCCACAGTATTAGCGCCAGGGCCAATGTCGACAACAATGTCATTACCGATAGGAACAGCGCACTGTGATGTGCTGTCCTAACACTCTTTTTGTACATTCTATCAGTATCTCGTCTGAACTCTCTATTGATTTTATCTGCAATTGCGAGAGTTTTTATGGATTTAATTCCCGTGATTCCTTCATTAATGTCTGCCGTAATTTCCGAATTCAATTCCCTTACCTGTCTGTTGTAGATAACAAGTTTTTTCTGAAAAAGCACTGTTACAGCAATCGCAATCGGCAGTAAAATCAGCAGATACAATGCCATTCTTGCATTGATGAAGAACATGACTACCAAGGCTAGGATCACGTAGCTGCCCCACCATACAACATCCATCAGCTGCCAGGCCACAAGCTCGCCTATTTTACCGGTATCACTCATTACTCTTGCATGAATATATCCCACATTATTCTGGTTAAAATAGGAAAGTGACACCTGCTGCAGATGTGAAAATGCTTCGTTTCTTAAGTCTCTGTCCATATAGAGTTCCAACTTGGCACAGAGCATCACATTAATATAGTTGATAATGCACTGCACAATTGCAACGATAAGATAACCTGCAACAAACATAGCAATGGTATCCAAAGTATTATTCCCTATAAAATGAGTAATGGCATATTTATTAAACAGCGGATAAATCGCGTCAAATAAACTGTATATAATACCCGCCACAATCATTCCAATGAACATACCGGCATATTTTCTTATAAAAATCCATAGTTTCGGCAGTCCGAATAAGGGGAGCTTCACTATTTTCTCTTTATGGTCCATTATTCTTCCTCTTGTGCATTTCTCTGCAAATTATAAATCTTGCTGTATATGCCGTTATGCATCATCAAATCATTGTGTCTTCCGGATTCCACAACCCTGCCCTGATCGAATACGTAGATATTGTCAGCACCCATTATGGTTGTAATCTTATGAGATATGATGATTACGGTTGCATCCTTACTTGCCTCTTTAAGGCCTTTTCTGATTGCCGCATCGGTTTTGGCATCTACCGCCGACAGGGAATCATCAAAAATCATGATTTGAGGATTTCTGATCAGCATCTGTGCAATTGCAGCCCTCTGCTTCTGTCCGCCGGAAAGTGTTACACCCCTCTCTCCAACATAAGTATCATATCCATCCTTAAACTTGCCGATTGACTGCTTAAGGCTTGCAATTTCAACAACGCTTTCCATTTGTTCATCGTCTGCATCGTCATTTGCAATTCTGATATTATCTCTCAGACTTCTGGAGAACAGATAGGGTTCCTGAAGGACAAAGCCTATATTTCTTCGAAGTTCGTTTTTCTTAATCTTCGAAATATCTACGCCGTTAATCGAAATGTTTCCTCCTGACAGTTCATACAAGTTGTCAAGTAGCAGCATCAGCGTTGATTTGCCGGAACCCGTACCACCAAGAATACCAATCGTCTCACCTTTATGTATGGTCATGGTTACATCATCCAAAACAATGCTTTTATCATATGCAAAGCTCACGTTTCGAATTTCAATATCCCCGTATCCGGGAAAATCAACCGCATCGGGTGCATCCTGCTCAGCTTCAGAATCAATAATGTATTTCAGCCTGTCAATTGACACTCCCGATTTGCTCATTTCGGAAATTACTCTTCCCAGTTCCATAATTGGCTGGATAATCAGTAAATTATAAGCAACAAAAGAAATGTATTCTCCTGATGTCATCTGACCGTTTACGACAAAATACGCACCCAGCCCAAGAACGGTTACCGTCTGCATATGCTTCACCATGTCACTAATCGTCCAAAACTTGGCAAGCAGACTCATCATTACAACCCAATGATTAATATATTTCTCATTCTTAGTCTCAAAACGATTTCTCTCATACATCTCACGGCCAAAAGCTCTTACGACTCTGACCCCCGCAAGATTCTCCTGGGCTACAGCGGAGAGACGACCTTCCTCTTCATCGACTTTCTCAAACTGTTCACCTACCTTGTTATGAAAGATCAGCGAATACAGTACAACCACACCAATAAAAAAACATGCGCACAGAGACAATATGACATGAATTCGAAACATGAAATACAGCGCAAAAAGGATTACAGCAATCATCCTGAACAAATTAACCATCTGTTCCTGTATGAAATTTTTAATCATATCCACGTCAGAGGTACATCTCTGAATGATGTCTCCGGTCTTGTTCAGATCATTCCATCTGTATGGCAGCTTCAGGATGTGCTCAAACAGAGTATTACGCATTCTTCTGGCAAGACTCTCACCACCAAGTGAATTAAACAGCCTAAACAGGTATCTACTGACAGCGCCTAGCAATCCCAAAAGAATGATTACAATTGCTATTAGCCACAAGTGGGACAGTACATAATCTCTTCCTCCCAATTTGCTAACGAGTGTCAATACGACACCCGGCATACTCTTGGTATCGCCAACAATATAGTCCACCGTATAACCCATAATCTTAGGGTTGATCATATCAAATATTACCTGTACGAACACAAAAATAATGCCAAGTACAAAGTAACGTTTACTTCCCTTTAAGAAAAAGAAAAGCGTCTTCATCTTCGATTTCATACCCACTCCTCAAATTAATCCAAAATCGAATTGCAGAATTCCTTTATCTCATCCATCCTTGCCGCAACATCCTCTTTGTACTCAACAGAGCAAAGTCCCAACTTACCACAGGATTCAATTTCCAAATGGCCATGAAAGTGTTCAATACTGCGAATGATTCTCTCGCACTCAGGCATACTGGGGCCTGTTCTCAATGCAATGGTATAACCCTTTTTGCCACTTGATAACTTTGCATGAGGTTCATGGGTATTGCACCAGGGCGTGCATCTATCTATAAATACCTTGAACTGTCCCGGAATGTCTGCCCAATAGGAAGGCGATACCGACACAATCGTATCCGCCCAATTATAAAGTTCCATCAACTTCTCCACGTCGTCTTCCTGGAAACATTTTGCGGTTTCATGACACTTTCTGCAGCCCTTGCACAGCTTAATCTCGTAATCGTCTATGCAAACAGCTCTAACCTCATTGCCAACTTCAAGATATCTCTTAACGAGATTCACAATTTCTCCGGTAGCTCCATTTCGAACGGGACTACAATTGATAATTAAGATATTCATTTTTGCTCCTTTTGTATACTCCTCTAACGCAAAAAGGCACTATGAGATTTGTCCCACAATGCCCTTAAGCATCGCAAAGCTATAATACTTGTGTCCTATTATACTCGTCTTCTATTTTTACCCGTTCTTCTGTAATACTCATCTTTGTCTGCATACATAAGCTTATCAGCCATTGCCTTTAATTCCTCAAATGGAAGTTCCGGGTATTCTGAGCACACGACAACGCCTTTAGACACGCTAAGTTCAGAAATCAGCTTTCCTTCATACTTAGACGTTAAGTAGTCAAATGTTGTTATGGAATCTTCAATAGTCTCTTTTGTACCCTTTAACAGAGCAACAAATTCATCTCCGCCTACTCTATAAACATTTCCAAGGCTTGCAAACGCATTACTCATACATTTCGCTGCGCCGATTATCAGTTCATCACCCGCTTCATGGCCAATATTATCATTTGCTGACTTCAGACCATTTAAGTCCATCATAATGATACTGTACTCGCTCAAAATGTTTTCGCGGTTTATCTCTTCGCAATCCATTTCAAATCCACGTCGATTGTATAAGCCTGTCAGCTCGTCTTTTATGGAGACCTCATATCGCTTGTTGTATGCTTCCTCTGTTTTCCGTTGACGAATACTAATAATTGCAAAAGTAATCGCCATGATGACTACACCTGCAATAAAGATCAAAACAATCGGCAAAAGAATTCTATTTACATCTATCTTCACCGGATTATCATCTCTAACAACTAAATACCAGTCAAACTCGTCTACATATTTCGTCATATAGCCGGAACCATCTATCGTCTGATAATAGAAGTCCGTTCCCGTTACTTGGTCAAAATATGAATTATCCAGATATTCTACCTCTATAACACTTCCGTCACTGTCAACCTGTATAAGTCCATCGTGATTAACCAAATCGACCTTAATACCATACTGTTCTTCATACTTAATGATCAGATCCTTGAGGGCATTCATATTAACTCCGGCACCACACGCACCTAATACGTTGCCATTATCATCGAAGATACCATAATTTACAAATACAGAAAGATCCCAGTTATTATCCTCATCGGTATCCACATTCACAACATACTTCTTTCCTGAGTCTAAATACTCTTTATACCAAATATCATGGCTATCATTCTCTATATCCAGATACTTACTGATTCCATTATATGTATAATAAGCTTTTGTTTGATCAGATACCACAAACACCATCTGATAACCAAACTCATTTCCTATGGACACAAGATGGGCTGTCATATCATCCTTAACAGATTCTGCTTCTTCTCTTGTATCACAATCAATATAGGATCTAATCGTAAGATCCTGACTCATTGTTTGAGAAACGGTAACAGGCTTAATAAATTCATTTTCTATTTCTGCAGCAACCATCTGCGCGACCGTTTCGCTCTGCATTTTCGAGTTATCTCTTGTTACACGCTGAATAACATTTCCGCATGCAATAATTGAAGCGCTCATGCTAAGCAGCATAATTACAAATAGTAACACCACATCAAACCTGTTCTTTTTGATCTTCTCCATTTGCTCCGCACTGTCATGCGACCAATCGTAAATATATGCTCCAAACATCACAAATGATCCTATTCCAAGTCCCAAGTTGGTTATAGATAGGCCATATACGAAAAGCTGAATAACCGTAGCAATGATTGGAATAGCGGAGAACAACAATACAGAAATAACGCTACGGATTTCTAACTGTTTATGATATTTAATTGCTATACTTGCACCGGAGAAAATAATAACAAGTGAAAAAATCGTATACGCATACCACATATCACTTCTGTGATAATAATTCGCATCGTCAAAATAGTACATCCAAGGATACACCAAATTAATAGCCAAAATGAATACATTTATGATAGAAAATAGATTGGCAACTTTAATGTACTTGTTGTCAACAGTAACATCTCGGTCATTAAAAACGGCTT
>JAZLHG010000329.1:0-10343 GCA_045616705.1 Lachnospiraceae bacterium
CCTAACATGGTTAGATATGCGCCCTCTTATTTCTGATAAATTATAATGAAATGAATAGAATCTTAAGTATCGTATTGTTTTAAAACTCGCATAGATTACGCTTCTGCAGTCGCTACAATATCAATTCCGGTATCTGCCACATTCTTCACAATCACATCTCCGATTGCAATAGGAGCATTCACCTTCAATCCCTTTAAGGCTTCCATAACATGATCGATTTCTCCCTTGGGAATGGGTTCTGCAGTCTTAACGGATACAACCGGTTTGCTGCCACCGTTAACAAATACGTTAGAGGTCACAATACGAACCGGAGCACTGACTTCGTTGCGGGCATAGGTCTCGCCACGTTCACAGGTGTTGCCGCTTACGGACACTACTTCACCATCCTTTACAACTGCCTGAAGGATACAACCTGCAGGACAATTGATACAGGGAAGGGTGTAAGTTAAGGTTCCATCCGAATTCTCAACCACGCCGGTAGGGTTCACTCCGTTCTTGGTAGCGTTTCGCTTGCCGAAGCGCTTCATAAGAGCGGTGTCCGGATTCAGTTCATTCTTCAGATGGCTGGCTCTATTCGGGAAATCTCTTAAATATTCTGCCACATTAGCTCCAACCTGAACGGCTTCCTTGGATACATTGTCAACGAGGTCATGAACATGGAGTACATTGCCGCAGGCAAATACGCCGGGACAGCTGGTCTCTAACTGATCATTTACGACTGCACCTCTGGTAACAGGAGACATTTCGATTCCCATATTGCGGGATAACTCGTTCTCCGGAATCAGTCCTACAGATAACAGAAGGGTATCGCAGGGAATTTCCTGTTCTGTTCCGGGAATGGGCTTCATATTCTCATCAACGGAAGCAATAACTACGGCTTCTACTCGATGCTTACCCTTAATCTCTGTAACGGTAGTGCTCAGCATAAGCGGAATATTGAAATCATCAAGACACTGCACAATATTTCTCTTCAGTCCACCGGAGTAGGGCATAATCTCAGCAACTAATTTCACGTGGGCACCTTCCAGTGTCATACGTCTTGCCATAATGAGACCGATGTCGCCGGAACCCAGAATCACCACTTCCCGTCCGGGGAGCTTGCCGTCGATATTAACGTATTTCTGGGCGGTGCCTGCGGAATAGATTCCGGCAGGTCTGTAGCCGGGAATGTTAAGAGCGCCTCTGGGACGTTCTCTACAGCCCATGGCAAGAATGACAGCTCTGGCCTTCAGGGTCTGCATGCCATATTCACTGCTCATTGCGGTTACCAGCTTGATAACGCCATTGTTCTCAATGATGGGCTGGATATTCATAACCATGGTATTTAACTGATAAGGAATTTCTTCCTGAAGTGTTTTCTGAATATAACGGCCTGCATATTCGGGACCGGTTAATTCTTCGTTAAACGTATGAAGGCCGAAGCCATTATGAATGCACTGATTCAGAATACCGCCGAGTTCCTTGTCTCGTTCCAGAATCAGAATGTTGGTAATATCATTGCTTCGAAGGGAGAGGGCGGCAGCAAGACCTGCAGGACCTCCGCCAACGATAATCGCGTCATAGATTTGCATAATCTTCCTCCTGTCTACTCCTTGATCTGACCCATGAGAATCTCAGAGCCACGGCCCTTCTTGGTAATCTTCTCCATGGGAATATTCAGCTCTCTGCTGAGAATCTCCATTACCTTGGGATAACAGAAACCACCCTGACAACGTCCCATGTTAGCACCGGTACGACGTTTGACACCGTCTAAGGTTCTGGCCCCTAGAGGCCTATGAATGGTCTCAAGAATCTCGCCTTCAGATACAGGGGTACAGCGGCAGATAATATTGCCGTAAGCAGGCTTCTTAGCAATAATGGCAGCCTGTTCCTCCTTGGTAAGCAGTCGCATATGAGTGAAGCCTTCACCGGTGCTGATGAAATGTTCCTTAGGCTGTGGATGCAGGCGTTCTGTCACTAAGCCCGCTACCATAACGCCAATGGCAGGGGAAGCGGTAAGACCGGGAGATTCAATGGCTGCAGCATCAATAAAGTTCGGACAGCCCTCAATCTCACCAATTACGAAATCGCCTCTGTCGCCATGGGGACGAAGCCCGGCAAAACTGGTAATGACTTCTCTCATAGGCAGGTTCTTCACTGCGGAAGCACCCGGTGTGTTCACTATAGCAAGGCCTTCTGCGGTAGTGAAGTTGCCGTCTTTGTTATCAAGGTCGGTAGCAGTAGGGCCAACCAGTAAGTTGCCGTGAATGGTAGGAGATACCAGGATTCCTTTGCCCATGGAAGAGGGCATGCGGAAAATCGTACGTCCTACATGATTCCCGGCAGTAACATCCAGAAGACAGTACTCACCTTTACGAGGGGTGATGGTTAATTTATCATCGGTCATCATATTATGAATAACATCTGCGTAAACGCCGGCTGCATTAATCACTAACTTGGCCTGATAAGCTACTTCCTGATCTTCTGCAGCATCAAACTCACCGTACTGAAGGGCGCGAACCAAATAGCCCGCATCATTCTTCTCAATGGAGGTAACCTGTGTGCGAAGGTCAAAAGCAACACCGTTTGTATAGGCGTTCTCTGCCATGGCAGTGGTGAGGGTAAAGGGACAGATGATGCCGCCGGTAGGTGCAAACAGAGCCCCTTTGGTATCGTCAGATAAGTTAGGCTCCAGTGTTAAAGCCTCTTCTCTTGTAAGGATTCTAAGGCCGCTTACGCCGTTCTCCACACCTCTGTCATAGAGTTCCTGCATGTGGGGCACATCCTCATCGGACAACGCAACCACAAGGGAACCGTTCTGTGTAAAGGGAATATGAAGGTCCATGGCAAGCTTGGGCATCATTTTGGAACCCGCTACGTTCAGTTTCGCCTTTAGGCTACCGGGCTTGGCATCAAATCCGGCATGGACGATACCGCTGTTGGCCTTGGAAGTGCCTTCGCAAACATCCCAGTTTTTATCCAGAACTACAGTGTCAAGCTGGTACCTGGACAGCTCTCTTGCAATGGCGCATCCGGTAACGCCGGCACCGATAATCAAAACATCTGCTGTTCTCATATTACAAATCAGATCTCCTTATCATTAATCTTCTCTGGCCCAGTCAAAGGCGTATTTCACAGCCTTATTCCAGCCCTTGATTCTATTGCCGCGCTCTTCGTCACTGATAGTGGGCATGAAAGTAGCATCAATCTTGGAATTGCTGATGACATCCTCCTTGTCTGCCCAGTATCCAACAGCCAGACCTGCAAGGTATGCGGCGCCAAGAGCGGTAGTCTCTACACAGGCAGGACGAAGTACAGGAGCATTAGCAATATCAGACTGCACTTGCATTAAGAAATTGTTGGCCGAAGCGCCACCATCCACTCGAAGAGATGCGAGGGCGATTCCGGAATCGGATTCCATAGCCTTAATGACTTCGTTGGCTGAATAAGCAATGGATTCCAGCGTTGCACGGATGATGTGATATTTGTTCACGCCTCTGGTAAGACCCACAATGGTTCCTCTTGCGTACTGATCCCAATGGGGAGCTCCAAGACCGGTAAAGGCCGGAACTACATAACAGCCACCGGTATCGGGAACTTTCTTGGCCATATACTCGGAATCTGCTGCAGAATCAATCAGCCGCATTTCATCTCTAAGCCACTGGATCGCGGCTCCCGCCACGAAAATAGAACCTTCCAGGGCATAATTCACTGTGCCGTTCAGTCCCCAGGCGATGGTAGTAACCAGACCATTCTTGGAGAAAATAGGCTGCGCTCCGGTATTCATTAACAGGAAGCATCCTGTTCCGTAAGTATTCTTGGCTTCCCCCTTGTTGAAACAGGTCTGTCCAAACAGCGCGGACTGCTGATCACCTGCAGCGCCGGAAATGGGAATCTGACCGCCGAAGTAGGATTCGTCGGTAAGCCCATAGACATAACTGTTGGGAAGTGGTGTGGGAAGCATACACTTGGGAATGTTCAGTTCTGCAAGAATCTCATCATCCCAGGTTAAGGTATTGATATTAAATAACATGGTACGGCTGGCATTGGAGTAGTCCGTAACATGAACACTGCCCTTTGTCAGTTTCCAGATTAACCAGGTCTCTACGGTACCAAACAGTAAGTCACCTCTCTCGGCACGCTCTCTTGCTCCTTCTACGTTCTCAAGAATCCAGCGGATTTTGGTGGCTGAGAAGTAAGCATCGATGACTAAACCGGTCTTGGCTCTAAACTGTTCTGTAAGACCTTTGGCAACCAGGGAATCGCAATATTCGCTGGTTCTTCTACACTGCCATACGATGGCGTTATATACCGGTTCACCGGTATTCTTATCCCATACAATGGCTGTCTCACGCTGGTTGGTAATGCCAATTGCCGCAATCTGAGCGGCTGTAGCACCAATCTTACTCATGGCTTCCACACAAACCCCCAATTGTGTGGACCAGATTTCGTTGGCATTGTGCTCAACCCAACCGGGTTTCGGGAAAATCTGGGTGAATTCTTTCTGTGCAATAGAGCAGATTTCACCCTGTTCGTTAAAGAGAATACACCGGTTGCTGGTAGTGCCCGCATCCAGTGCCATTACGTATTTCTGCATATTACCTTCTCCTTGGTATTTGATGATAATATTTTACTCCATATAGAGATTATATGCTATAATTAGGCGGAAATCTGTTTGAGATTATTGAGGATAAAATATGTTAAGACTTGGTGAAATGAATCGGCTTACAGCTGTTAAGTCAACAGAGCATGGAATGTATCTTGCGGAGAAAGAAGCACCGGATGAGAAGGTGCTGCTGCCGATAAAGCAGGCAGGGAATTTGAAGGTTAGAGACGAGATTGAAGTATTTCTGTATAAGGATTCCAAGGACAGGCTGATTGCCACTACCACAGACCCCGCTATTCATCTTCATGAAACTGCGCTTCTGTCTGTATCTCAGGTAGGGAAGATTGGTGCATTTGTGAACTGGGGACTTGAGAAGGATCTGCTGCTTCCCTTTAAGGAGCAGACGAAGAAGGTGAATCCCGGCGAAGAGGTACTGGTTGCTCTCTATATTGATAAGACCGGAAGACTGTGCTTAACCATGAACGTATACGAGTATTTAAAATGCGACTCTCCTTATCAGGCGAATGATGAGGTTCGTGGAAGAGTATACCTGGTTAGTGAACGGTTTGGTGCTTTTGTGGCGGTAGATGACTGCTACAGCGCATTGATACCCCGTAAGGAACTGTTTGAGGATGTGAAGGTTGGTCACTTCGTAGATGCCAGAGTGGCAGAGGTGAAGAATGACGGCAAGCTCACATTGAGTATTCGGAAGAAAGCGTATCTGCAGATGGATGAGGATGCAGAGAAGGTACTTCAGGTGATTCAGAGTTTTGACGGAGTGCTTCCCTTTAATGACAAGGTAAGTCCCGACATTATCAAGCGAGAATTTAATATGAGTAAGAACGAATTCAAACGTGCCGTTGGAAGGCTGTATAAGGAACGTCGCGTTGAAATAACGGATCATTCGATTCGTATGATTTAGGAGGAGATTATCATGGAGAAACAAGTTATTGCAACAAGTAATGCACCGGCAGCAATCGGCCCTTATTCACAGGCTATCGAGGTAAACGGGATGGTATACACATCCGGTATGATTCCGGTAATTCCTGCAACCGGTGAGATCGTTGAAGGAATTGAGAATCAGGCTCGTCAGGCGCTGACCAATGTGAAGAACCTTCTTGAGGCAGCAGGCTCAAGTATGGACAAGGTTGTTAAGACCACTGTATTTATTAAGGACATGAATGATTTTGCCAAGGTGAATGAAGTATATGCAACCTTTTTCACAGGCGCATTCCCTGCAAGAAGTTGTGTTGAAGTGGCAAGACTTCCCAAGGATGTTTTAATCGAAATGGAAGCAATTGCCATTAAATAATAGGAGTACTTATGCAGAATCCATCAAGGAAAATGAACACCCTTTTTCTGATTATGATCGTACTTTATGTGGCACTGTCCATTGGGGTATCCATGCTTGCGGTGCGTTCTATCAGATTGCCGGAGGGACTTTTGCTTGCAGCCGGAGAAATAGCGGTACTGTTTCCGGGACTGTGCTTCCTTTTACTGTTTCGTTGCGACCTAAAACAGTGGATGCCTTTTAGAAAGGTACATATACTGACAGCGCTTCAGGGTGCGCTGATGATGGTTGTTCTGATGCCGGCCATGTATTTTCTCAATATGCTTTCACAGTTGTTTGAACGGAATGTGGTAACAGATATGCTGACCGGTGTGGATCAGACGTCTCCGCTCATGCTGTTTCTTATTGTGGGAATTCTGGGCCCTGTTGTGGAAGAGGTGGTATTTCGAGGGATATTACTTAGTGGATATCGCCGAACCGGAAGAATTCTGGGTGCCATTTTGTGGACGGGCTTACTGTTTGGATTGTATCACATGAATCTGAATCAGTTTGGTTATGCGATGCTGATTGGAATTGCATCGGCATTTATGGTGGAGAGCACAGGCTCTTTGATTCCGTCAATTATTATGCACTGCGGTATTAACAGTATTAATGTATTGGAACTGTATGGAATTCAATATGTGATGGAACTTGCAGGAACTGACTTTCAGGAAGAATATGCAGGTGTTCAGGAGACTCTTAACAATGCTTATCTGGTTCGAATGGCCGGTACCCTTGCGATTCCTGCTGTTATCGGTATTGTGATTGCAGTGGTAGTGTTGATTTCAATGGCAAGACGTGAAGGACGCTTAGAGTATTTACAGTCTATCCTTCCTAAGAAGAAGGCTTCCCCGGACTCAGAAGTTGTTACCAGACCAGGAATGGAATCTGAGAATGATTCTGAGAATACAGAACAGAATAAAATGCAGCGAATCATTACTCCGATTGGAGTGATTGCGGTGATTCTCTGCATTGGTATTATTTTCGGTTTACAGGCCTTATTGAATATCCTTCAATAAGGCCCGTGTACCGGCATATAACGGTAATATTAAACAGAAATGTCAATATTGCCGCCAATGTTAGGATTGACGGATTGCTCCATCATTTTGGTCAGTGTGTCCCCGGATTCTTCGCCCTGAGAAATAGCTTTGCTCAGAAGAGCAGTGCTAACCTGGGTCATAACCCGGTCCTGTGCCATTGTCATTGATAATGCAGCGATGTCCATAGCGCACACTCCTTCCTAATTGGTATTATACATATCGACAATAATTCGTGTTTTAATTAGTTTTAGCGGAAGCTAAATCATATTTGTAGAGCGTAAGCCCATATCTGTCAAAGATAAAATCCCCAAGATATTCAGCAGAATCCGGAATGCTCGGACTCAAACTGTAGTCATGACTGACTGCGTAGTAGATATGGTCACAGTCTGATGCAAATGCAGCATCTTCAGAACCATAATACTTGAAGTTCGGCTGATAGAAGGTCATGCAGTAGTATAATGCTTCTGTATCATCATAGGTTACCAAACCTTCTCCTTCCTGCACCTGCTCAAGACAGTTCAATAGTGGCGCGGGATCAACAGCATACTCTGTAATAAACTCGGCAGGAAGCGTTGCCAGGCCAATCACCAGTTCAAAGAGAATGCCCAGGCATACTGTGGGAATGGTAATGCCGGCGGGTGAAGACTTGCCCAGGGTAAGATCCGGCAGGTGAGCTGCTTCGATAGAGAAGAACAGCCATACCAGACCAAAGGCAAAGAATAAATACCGGTCTACGAAGATGTTGGCGGTCATAATCTTGGATACTATGGTTCCAAAGACTAAGACACCGTAATAAATAACCAGGCAGGACAACGCATAGATATGCACGAGTTCTTTGCCTTTTAATGTGCGAATCAATGTGAATACGGCAAGAGCTGCAACCGCAAGTATTAACAGAAGGGTCAGAACTGTTACACCGGTAATATAAGGATAGCAGGCGTACTTGGCAAATACCGATAAGGTTACCTCCGGCATGGAGAAATAACCGTTTACACGCTTAAGCTGTTTCAGTGTTACCAGCATACAGGGCAGATACAATAGGAAAGTCGCACCCAGACAGATGAACCAACGTTTGATATGGGTTCTGTCAGCGAAGAAGTAGTAGAGTAACAGGAATAAGTATACGAAGCCTACCGTTACAAAAGCAAAATGATGGGAGTAGCCTGCAAGAACACTAAAGAGTGTAAAGGCGCACCAGTTCTTGCGATTGCTTTCCGCCAGGACTTCGTAAGCATAAATTCCGCTGGCGGTGGCGAAGAAGAAGCCCATGGAGTACATGCGAATCTCCACACCGAAATACTGCATGCAGGGCATCATTGTTAAGGACAGAAGATAGAGAACTGCGGTACGAAGACCGTGTCTTCTGTTGACCACTGTTGCGGCAAGAACCATGGTAAGAAGCATGGGAATCACCGACGACAGTTTCATAATCGGAATTCTATAGCCGAAAATGTCAGTCATCAGCTTCAGATAAATATTGTAGAGCGGGGGAAGGGTGTCGTGCATGGATCTGTCGATGACACCTAAGAAATCAGTCCGAATTAAAGAGGCGGTAAAAGCTTCATCCATCCAGACATTCTGATTAAATATAAGGGCAATGTATGATGCTGCACACAGCAAAAATACGCCCCATATGAGTAGTGTGTTTTTAGTCTGATTTTTCATAGCAGGATTCTACCATAGTTGACAGTGAAATTCAATCTTGATATACTGTGAAACACTTGTGAACGACCCATAAACAATTACTTTTTACGGGGTGTTATATGAAGGAAATGCATGTGCTGGGAATGGACCTTAAGGACTATTCCGTGAAGGAAGCAATGCGAATGGTAGACGGGTTTCTGCAGGAGCCGAAGGTAAGTACCATCAGCTTTCTTACCAGAGAACTTCTGCTTAGTGCACAGGAGAATGAGAAGCTTCAGGGCTATCTTGCCTCCATGGACCTGACCGTTCCTGTTTCTTCCGACATTATCGAGGCTGCAGATATCGGCTCCAGAAGCCGGATTAAGGAAATTGAAGAATATAAGTTTGAGACGGAATTTCTGAAGAAACTCTCCGACGAAGAGCGAACGGCATTCATTCTGGCAGAGACTGGGGATGATGCGGATCGGTTTCAGGAATTTATGCAGGCGACTGCTTCGGGAATTCGGATGATTGGCAGTTACTCCGTGGATGAGGTTACGGGAGATGACGATCAGATTGTGAATGAGATCAACGCTTCTTTTGCTGATGTGGTGTTCTCCTTGATGCATTCGCCAAGGCAGGAACAGTTTATCTGTAAACACAGGGATAAAATGAATGCACGACTGTTTGTATCCATGAGAGAGGAGCACGGAGTCCCTCAGGAGACCGTTAAATTATCCCTTCGGATGAAACAGTTTGTGAAGCAGTTTATTTTCCGCCTGAAGGCGGCTAATTATGCACGTAAAATGAATAATAGAGAGAATGGGTAAATTCGTCAAAATTACCAATTCTCTCTTTATTTTTTTGTTGACTTGTATTAAAATTACTATAGGTATGTCATAAACTAGACTATGGGGTGTGGAAATGATATCAAATCAGATTCTTCAGAATACGATTGAAGGCCTAAAGGGCATTACCAGAATTGAATTATCCGTGCTGGATACAGAGGGCAAGGTACTTGCTTCCACTGTGCCGGCTTCAGAGAGTTATGAGAAGGCGGTGGCGAATTTCACCGATAGTCCTGCTGATTCTCAGGAGATGCAGGGTAAGCAGTTCTTCAAGGTATATGACGAGGCTCAGCTGGAATATATTCTGGTAGCGGAGGGCAGTACCGAAGATTCTTACATGGTAGGCAAGATTGCAGCGTTCCAGATTCGTGAACTGTTGGTTGCTTACAAGGAGCGTTTTGATAAGGATAACTTCATTAAGAATCTGCTGCTTGATAATCTGCTGCTTGTTGATATTTATAACAGATCACAGAAACTCCACATTGCACCGGATGCAAGAAGAGTAGTTCTGATTGTGGAGACTGTAAACGATAAGGAAGCAAATGCGCTTGAGACCGTTCGGAAGTTTTTCCCTTCCCGCAATAAGGATTTCATTACTGCAGTTGATGAGCGGAATATTATTGTGGTAAGAGAACTGGCGCAGAATGAGACTTATGAGGATGTTGAGAAGGCTGCCAATCAGATTCTGGCTCTGTTTAAGGGGAAGACAGATGAGAATGTGCATGTATCCTACGGTACCATTGTTGGAGAGTTAAGAGAGGTAAGCCGTTCTTATAAGGAAGCCAAGATGGCTCTGGATGTAGGTAAGATTTTCTTCGATGAGAGAGATGTGATTGCTTACAGCGAGCTGGGAATCGGCCGTCTGATTTATCAGTTGCCTATTCCGTTATGTAAGATGTTTATTAAGGAGATTTTCG
>JAZLHG010000330.1:0-3296 GCA_045616705.1 Lachnospiraceae bacterium
GTCCTGCGCCATCAAAACCGGTAATCTGCTGCTGGTAAGTCTCATAGTCAATCTCCATCTCGTACATGGAAGAGTTGGGTACAATCTTATAACGCTTACTGCTCTCCACAATTAAGGAATTACCCTCAATGGAGTCAGCCGAATACTTGGCAGTAAATTCAGGATACAAGGACGGATCCTTATACTCTACTTTTATATGCTTGGAATAATTGGCATAATTCTCAGCAAGACGCTTCACAATGGAGTCCACACCTTCCTCAGATGCGGTAATATATACCGTCACGTCCTCGTCAAGACCGTCTAAGAATTTCTTGGTGGTATCAGAGATCTGATACAAGCCTTCGCTCGTAACATCAAACTGTTTATTTTCCGCAGGGAGAAGAGTTACACCATAGTTCACAAGAACAGCCGCCGCCAGAACCACAGCAATTAATCCGGCCGAAAATGCACTTCTCTTCACCCGACCGGTCAGAACACTGAATCTCTTCTTCTGCAATACCTCATATGTGAGGAAAATAAACACGACCGTCAGTGTGATGAAGTACAAAAAGCTTGGGATATCGAGAACCCCATCGAAGAAAGTAGCGATTCGCTCTCTGAAACTGTACACGCTGAGAATCTTGGTAATCACATTGCCTTCTGTTGACAGACTACCTGTAATGCCGGCCATCATGTATCCGATGAACAACAGAATGAAGGATAGTACTGCCGCAACAATCTGGTTCTCGGTAAGGGATGATACAAAGATACCAACTGCAATGCAGGCCGCACCAAATACGTAGAAGCCTAAGATTCCCACGTAACTCTCAAGATAAGGCACGGTACCAAACAGTCCTAAGAACAGAGGAAGCAGCGCGCCTACCAATACCGGCAGGGTGAAAATCGTAAGCATTGCAAAGTATTTGCCAAGAATGACCCCAATGGGACAAACCGGAGAAGTATAAAGTAACTTATCTGTATTCTGGCGCTTATCTTCTGTCATGACTCGCATGGTCAATACAGGGATTGCAATAATCATAACGAATATAATGGATGAAAATACAATAGCCACATAGGGATATCCCTGCGCAAGATTATAAATACTGAAATACAAGCCGATGAAGAACATCATGGCCGCCATAAAAATCCAACCAATCATGGAATGGAAGGCAGATCGTAATTCTCTCTTATATACCGCTAACATCTTATTCTGCCTCCTTTGTCAATTCAATGAAGACTTCCTCAAGGGACGCCTTCTCCATTCCCATTTCAAGAATAGGAAGCTTTGCCTCTGCGAAGCCATAGAACAATGCCTCTCTGATATCTGCATTATCCTTCGTCTCAATCTCTAACACGGTACCCTCTACCGTGCTTGCAGGACGATAGAGATCAACAGACTCTATCTTAGACAACACATCCACTGCCTGATTGGCAGTTCCCTTCACAAGAAGTCTAATCACCTGTTTCCCTTCAGACAACTTGCTTAGATTCTCTGAACTATCCTGTGCAACCAGTTTGCCCTTAGAAATAATCAGAATCTCATCACATACCGCACTTACCTCCGACAGAATATGGGAGCTTAAGATAACCGTATGGTCCTTCCCCAGTTCCATAATCAACTGACGAATCTCAATAATCTGCAGGGGATCAAGACCTACCGTAGGCTCATCCAGAATTATAATTGCAGGAGATCCAATCAGGGCCTGTGCAATTCCCACTCGCTGCTTATAGCCTTTGGATAAGTTCTTAATGAGGCGGCCGGATACATCCGTAATACCGGTCTTATCGCAGACCCTCTTAATCTCTTCCTGCAATCCGGCCCTAGGAACCTTCTTCAGTTCACATACAAAGCCTAAATACTCTTCTACTGTCATATCCGGGTACAGAGGCGGAATCTCAGGCAGATATCCAATCTCTGCCTTGGCCTTCTCAGGAGATGTGAACATGTCATGTCCGTTCACAACTACACTTCCCTCTGTGGCACACAGATATCCTGTGAGCATATTCATGGTGGTGGACTTGCCGGCACCATTAGGTCCAAGGAGTCCGTAGATCTTACCGTCTTCAATGGTGAAATTCAGGCCATCGACAGCCACATGATCGCCGTACTTCTTCACCAGATTCGTAACTTCTATCATAGGTATTCCTTCTTTCATTTCTATCTGCTAATAATATAGCATCTTTTCATCAGGATAGAGTATAGACTTAAATTGTGTTTATTTTGTGACGGAAAATATTGAAATATGGTATAATATAGAGCACACCGTAGTTGACGAATATTTAGCCTAATAGATTATCACTTATTATATAGAAAGGAACTCTATTATGGCCGGAGAGATTATTATGTTATATCCAATATTTACATATGATGACGGAACAGAAGTAACTGCATCTAAACCGGATCAAAATGGTGATATTTCTCTTTATATCGAGAAATTCGATACAAAGGAAGATCAATTCATAAATGCCACTATTGTTATTCCGAATGCTAGGATCTTGTCATCATCAGGGTATAGCGAAGAAGAGTTAAATATGATGCTGGAAGAATACTCCCAGCTTCAAGATGATATTATTGGCTACGTAATGGAGAAGGTAAATGCAGTAAGTGCCTGAAAGAATTACCAATTTTATATCGTTCAAGCAAAATATAAATAGAATAATCAAAAAATGGTATGACCATTTTGATGAAATATCATTTGTACAATAAACAAAACGGGAGGTCTAATGCCTCCCGCTTAAATATTCATCACTCGGTCAATTTTTAATCTTTTGCTTACCACTGTCTATCTTTATATGGTGTTGATTCGTAACCCCTTTTTCTGAAGATCGTAAGCGCTTGCATTCTTATCCTATTCAACTCGGAAGGGAGCATCATATCTAATACTGCCCGCCAAACGTTTCGGTACAGTAACATTAACCAACTTCCTACAACCTTTAAAGGCTTCACTATGAATATATGTCACTGTTACAGGAATTACGACACTAGTTAATTCACTACAGTCAGCAAAAGCACCTTCTCCAATTTTGGTTACGCTGTTGGGAATAACAATACTTGTCAATCCCTTGCATCCCTGAAAAGCGCTGTTACCGATTTCTGTCACTCCATCAGGAATCGTAAAACCAGTCAACCTACTGCAACCGGAAAATAAACGACTATCAATTATTTTAATATTCTCAGATATACTAATCTCGGTTAATCCCTCACAGTCAGTAAAGGCACCATCACGAATTTTTATTACACTATTCGGAATCGTAATACTGCTCAGGTTTTTACATCCTCTAAATGCATATCTCCCTATACTAGTCACGCTATCAGG
>JAZLHG010000331.1:0-2573 GCA_045616705.1 Lachnospiraceae bacterium
GGAACTTTTAGAGAGTAAAAGCTGGGATATTAAGGCAGGAGGAGATTATTTTGTATGCCGAAATGGTTCGAGTATTATGGCATTTCGTATGGGAAATGATCTATCAAATTATAGCTTTAATGTTGCTGCAGCACATACGGATTCACCGTGCTTTCGCATTAAGGAAAATGCTGAATTGCGCACAGGAGATCAGTATACAAGGCTCAACACCGAAGGGTATGGAGGAATGATTTGCGCAACCTGGATGGACAGACCGTTGTCTATTGCAGGACGAGTGATTATAAAAGAAGATGATTCAATAAAATCTCGTTTGATAGCAATAGATAGGGATCTTTTAATGATACCAAGCGTTGCAATTCATATGGATCGTGATGTGAATGACAAAGCATCATATAACAAACAGGTGGATATGATACCGTTATTTGGAGCTAAGACAGAAGATGATGCATTAAAAAAACTGATTGCAAAAGAACTTGAAGTAGAGATGGGTCAGATTATAGGAAGTGATTTGTTCCTGTACAACAGACAGAAGGCAACAATTTGGGGATGCAATGAGGAATTTGTTTCATCGGGACGATTGGATGACCAGCAGTGTGCATATGCAATATTAAAGGGCTTTCTTAGTAAGAAAAGTAATAAATCAGTTAATGTTGCGGCCTTTTTTGACAATGAAGAAGTGGGATCAGGAACTAAACAGGGCGCAGTCTCAACCTTCTTATATGATGTACTTCACAGGATATCTATGAGTATCAGTAATAATGAGGAAGACTATCACAGGGCGGTGGCATCCAGTTTCATGTTTAGCGCTGATAATGCTCATGCGGTGCATCCTAATCATCCAGAATACACAGATGTGAACAATTGCAATTATATGAATGAAGGCGTTGTTATAAAATCACATGCTGGACAGAAATATACAAGCGACGGTATGAGTATTGCTGTAGCTCGTGAATTGGCGAAACGTGCAGATGTACCCATTCAGTATTTTGCAAATCGCTCAGATAAGACTGGTGGTAGTACGCTGGGGAATCTGGCAATGTCGCAGGTGTCAATGAATTGTGTAGATATTGGGTTGCCACAGCTTGCTATGCACTCAAGCTATGAAACAGCAGGTGTGAAGGATACATATTATTTGATACAATTGATGGAGGAATTCTATAGTAGTCACTTTGCGGAGACGGGATTTGGTATCCTCAGTTTTTGAGTAATGATGTAATGAGTGGATGATTGTAAAGGAGATTAACTAAAATGAGATTAGGTGTATCTACAGATTTAGAAACAAAAAATGCAAATGAGTGGATAAAAGCCAATAAAGAATTGGGATTGGGTTCTGTTGTTTTTCCGTTGAACGCCTTCGCAGATAATGATTTGATTGATGAATATGTATCTGCCTGCAGGGAGTCGGACATAATCATTGCAGAGGTTGGAATATGGCGAAATGCGATAGATTCAAATCCTGAGCGTGAACAGGAGAATCTGAAATACAGTATAAAACAGTTAGAGCTTGCAGATAAAATAGGTGCAAGATGCTGTGTAAATGTTGCAGGGGCCTATGCCGGTACGAGATGGGATGGTCCGCATAGAGACAATTTCTCGAAGGACGCTTACAATAAAACGGTTAAAATGATACAGACTGTAATAGATGAAGTTAATCCGAGTAATACGTTCTTTTCTATAGAACCCATGCCTTGGATGATTCCAACTGGACCTAAGGAATATTTGCAGCTTATAGAGGACGTTGAGAGGGACAGATTTGCCGTTCACATGGACATAGTTAATATGATAAATTGTCCTAATCGTTATTTTTATGCAGATGAATTTATCGAAGAATGTTTTGATTTACTAAAGGGTAAAATTAGAAGCTGTCACTTAAAAGATACCATATTGCTGGATGATTATACCTTCCAGCTTCGTGAATGTGCTTGCGGAGAAGGTACGCTGCCGATTGAAAAATATATAGAATGTGCATTGACGGAAGATGCAGATATGCCCATAATAATAGAGCATTTACATAGCAATGAGGAATATGTACAAAGTGTTGAATATGTTAAGAAAAGAATTGGAGCAGCAAAATGAGAGATGCAAATGAAATGACAAGAAAGTATCTTGATGAGATTCTCATAGAAGAAAGACTCATAGGATCCAAGGTAAGTGATATTACATTTAATATATGGGGGAAGACGTTTTCAACGCCAATAACAACTCCGGCATTTTCTCACCTTCCATCTTATGGGGAAGGGCGTGAGAATGGTTTGATAGAGTATAGTCGTGCGATGGCTGAGCTGAATGCAATGAACTGGGTTGGAATGGGTGACAATGATGCAATTTCTCCAGTAATGGATGCTTGCCCTGGAACGGTAAGGATTATTAAGCCGTATGCTGACAGGGATAAAATATTTAGCCAAATTGATAATGCAAAGGAGCATGGTGCGCTTGCAGTTGGTATAGATACAGATCATATTTTTGGAATGGATGGAGAACTTGACGTGGTCATAGGAGAACTTATGGCTCCGCAGTCGGAAGCTTATATACGAGAGTATGTAGAATATGCCAAGATTCCATTTATTATAAAG
>JAZLHG010000332.1:0-9861 GCA_045616705.1 Lachnospiraceae bacterium
CCCTCTATTAATCTTGAAACAACAATTGTATTATCAAACTCAAATAATACATGCTTATCAGTAAAGTAAATATAAACATCCTTATCAGCTTCTCCTGTAAGAATCTTACTGATTTCATTTAAAGTTTTACCGGGAATAATAACCTTCTTATCTTCATAATCATTCTTAAGGTTAATCTTACGAATTGAAATACGATGTCCATCTAAAGATACCAGTTTCAGAACATTATCACTTACTTCCATTAACTCACCGGTCATAATAATATTATTGTTATTATCACTGATAGAGAAAATTGTCTGTCTTACCAGTTCCTTAAGAGAATACTGTGAAATAACAAGAGGTTCACTCTTGGTAATTTCAGGAAGATAAGAGAAATCTTCTCCTGATTTACCTTGAATATTGAAATTAGATTTCTCACAGGTAATAGAAGTAAGATAATTATCATTGGTATCAATAATAATTTCACTATCGGGAAGCTTTCTTACAATCTCCATAAAGATTCTTGCATCCAGTGCAATAACACCTTCTTCCACAACAGAACCTTCAATCGTAGTCTCAATACCAATTTCCATATCATTAGCTGTAAGCTTAATTCCATCAGAATCAGCAGTAATTAAAATACATTCCAAAATAGACATTGTAGTCTTGGAAGGTACTGCCTTGTATACAGTCTGTACACCGGCATATAAATTGTTGCGCATGCATTTGATGATCATAAGGGACTCCTTCTCATAAAATAAATAAATATTATTAAGTATTATTAATATTAATGGGTGTGATTATGTGTATAACTGGTATAAGGCTTTATTTTATGCCTGCTAGAAGATTTAAAAACCCTGTGAATAATAAAATAATTATATGTTCATAAAATGTGTATATTAATGAGGGTTTATTTTCTTCTTAATAATTTCAATGGTATTGTTAAGAACCTGGTCTGTTTCAAGAAGTTCTTCTATCTTCTTAGCACCATGAATTACGGTTGTATGATCGTTCTTACCAAGGAGTTGAGCAACTCTTGTCTGAGATGCATCTGTCATTTGACGACAGAGGTACATGATAATCTGTCTGGGCAATACAATTTCTGCATTTCTCTTCTTGGATTTAATATCATTTTCACTGATATTAAAGTGGTCACAAACAACACTGATAATATATTCAGGTGTGATAACTGCAGGTTTATTAGGAGAAATAATGTCCTTCAGGGCATTTTCAGCCAGCTCTAAATTAATCTCTTTTTGTTCTAATTTGGAAAGTGCAATTAATTTGGTAAGAGCTCCTTCCAGTTCTCTAATATTGGATTTAATATTGGTTGCAATATATTTAATGACTTCATCATCAATATGATATCCGTCATTTTCTTCCTTCTTCTGAAGGATGGCCATTCTGGTCTCATAATCAGGAGCTTGAATATCTGCAATTAATCCCCAACCGAAACGAGATTTATATCTCTCTTCCAGAATATCCATATCTCTGGGAGGTTTATCGGAAGAAATAATAATCTGCTTCTTCTCCTCATGAAGCTGGTTAAAAGTATGGAAGAATTCTTCCTGGGTACTTTCTTTACCTATAATAAATTGAATATCATCTACTAAAAGAACATCAATATTACGATATTTCTCTCTGAATTTCTTCATAGCATTTGGAGAGTTATTACCTATTCTAATAGTATCGATGACTTCATTAAGAAATTGTTCGCTGGTTACGTAGAGAACCTTCTTATTAGGATGATTCTCAATAATGTAGTGAGCAATTGCATGCATAAGATGTGTCTTGCCAAGTCCGGGACCACTATATAAGAAAAGAGGATTATATAATTCACCCGGTGATTCTGCGACAGCAACCGCAGCTGTCTGAGCAAGTTTATTGTTATTACCAACAACGAATGTATCAAATGTATATTTATAATTTAGATTGGCTTGTTCAATTGCATTGTTCTTGGAATTGGCTTCTTTTCCGGGATTCTCTTTCTTGAAATTCTCTAAATCTTTTTCAAGAATGAATTCCACATCATATTCCTTCTGCATAGTTTCAGCAATTGCTACTCTAATAGGAAGATAGTATCTCTCATTAATGTAATTTAAGAAATGTGCCTGGTCGGATGGAATGAGAATCGTAATCTTATCATGATCAACGCTGCAGACCTGGAGAGGCATAATCCAGGTTTTGTAGAGAATATCCGCAAGACCATGTTCTTTACGCACTAATTCTTTTATTTCGTCCCATTTTGCAAGGATTTCTTCCATGATTATGATTCTCCTGATTTCATTATTTCACTACTATATATTATACCAAAATGGATGATATATCAACTTTTTCCACAAGAGGAAAAGGGTTAACATATTTATGCACATGAAAAAAATAATGTGAAAAATTATTATTTTTTATGAACAGCCCTAAAAGGTGAAAATAAAGGAATTTAGGAATTTATACTATTTTTATCAACAGGTTATGTAATTATTATCCACAAGTTATCCACATAATGTGGATTAACATAAATTATTTATTAACCAAATTTTTCTTGACTGGTATAAATCTATCAAATATAATAGGCATGATGTTTTCTGACAAATTGCATATGGAACAGTTTGTAGAATAGAAGGAGGTGTTTCCCTTATGAAGATGACATTTCAGCCTAAAAAGAGACAGAGATCTAAGGTTCATGGATTTAGAAGTAGAATGAGTACTCCGGGCGGAAGAAAAGTTTTAGCTTCCAGAAGATTAAAAGGAAGAAAGAAATTATCAGCATAGACCGCAGTTTTGTGGTCTATTTTACTCTGTACCGTTTTGTTAAGGAGTAAATATGATTTTTACGGAATCATTAAAGTCTAATCAGGATTTCAAGGTTGTTTATAAGAATGGCAAATCATTAGCCAATAAGTATTTACTAGTTTATTTGTTAGAAAACAGTGATCATATCAACAGACTTGGAATATCAGTTAGCAAAAAAGTTGGAAATAGTGTTGTCAGGCATCGCCTGAAACGACTAATTAAAGAAAGTTATCGACTACATGAGAATATGTTTAATAGCGGTTTAAACATAGTAGTGATTGCACGAGTGGGTGCCAACGGGGCTACTTTCCACGAAGTGGAGGATGCTCTGTTACAATTAATGAGACTTCATCATTCGGTTAATTAATAAGAATATAAATGAAACGCATATTAATATATCTTATCAAATTATATCAGAGGTATATTTCGCCCTTAAAACGGACGAAGTGTCCCTACTTTCCTTCTTGTTCCCAATATGGATTAGAAGCAATTGAAAAGCATGGAGTTCTCAAGGGTAGTTTATTGGCCATTTGGAGAATACTGAGATGTAATCCTTTCTCTAAGGGAGGATATGATCCGGTACCCTAAACTATGATTAGGAGGAAATTAAATTGTATTCTACAATTTTTCTTACTCAGTATGATGGCGCTATTTTAGGACCGATTGCCAAGTTACTTGGTTTGCTTATGAACTGGATTTTTGAAGGTTTAAATGCAATTGGAATTCCTAATATAGGTCTTGCTATCATTATCTTTACTCTGGTTATTTACCTGTGTATGACTCCTCTTACTATTAAACAGCAGAAATTCAGTAAGCTGTCAGCTAAGATGAATCCTGAAATTCAGGCTATTCAGGAAAAGTACAAAGGTAAGAAAGACAACGAATCTGCAATGCAGATGAATGAAGAGACAAAGGCAGTTTATGAGAAGTATGGTGTATCCCCTTCCGGTAGTTGCCTTCAGCTTATTATTCAGATGCCGATTCTGTTTGCTCTCTACAGAGTAATCTATAACATTCCTGCCTACGTTAACCAGGTTAAGGCAGCTTTTGAACCTTTCGTATCTGAGTTTGTGAATTCTGTTTCAGCAACAGGTACTAAGGCGATTGATTTTATTCAGAATAAGGAATTTTTCACTGCAGCTGCACAGTTCAGTAAGCAGTTCGGCAGTGAGAGATTTGGTGCAGATGCTGAATTTACCAAGAACACGATCATTGATGTACTTAATAAAGCATCTTCAACTGAGTGGAGTAATATCTACGCAGCAGGTAATTTCGAGAAACTGCAGAATTTAGTTACAAATGCAGGTCAGACAGGTGTTCTTGATAAGTTAAATCATTATAACAATTTCCTTGGTCTGAATATTGGTGATTCTCCTTCCTTTATTGTGAAGGATGCATTTACCAGCGGAAGATATCTGATGGTAATCGGAGCTCTTCTGATTCCCCTTCTTGCAGCATTAACACAGTGGATCAATACCAAGTTAATGCCTCAGCAGGAAACAAATAATAACGATCCGCAGAATTCTGTTCAGGCTTCTATGAAGACTATGAATGTGATGATGCCTATTATGTCAGCAGTATTCTGCTTCACTCTTCCTTCAGGTATGGGCTTATACTGGATTGCCGGTGCTGTAATCAGAAGTATTCAGCAGGTAGCAATTAATAAGTACATTGATAAGGAAGATATTGATGCTCTCATTGAGAAGAATATGGAGAAGGCTAAGAAGAAACGTGAGAAGAATAGCGTTGCTGCTTCTACTCTTGTGAACTCTGCTTCCATGAAGACCAGAACCATTTCTGAGAAGGCTAGTACAAAGAGCCCTGAAGAGAAGGAAGCTGCTCTTAAGAGAGTGAACGAATATTATGCTAAGAATGGCATTAAACCCGGTGGAATTGCTGCAAAGGCTCATATGGTTAAGAAATACAATGAAGATAACAACGCAGCACAGTCTAAATCAGAAGAATAGAATGGAGATAACAAATGGATTACATTGAAGTATCAGGTAAGACAGTTGATGATGCCATTACTGAAGCTTGTCAGAAGTTAACTGTTACCAGTGACCGTTTAGATTATGAAGTAATTGAAAAGGGAACCAATGGTTTTCTTGGATTTGCAGCAAAGCCTGCAGTAATTAAGGCTAGAGTTAAAGAAGAGAATGCAGAAGAAGCAGTTGATACAGTAGAATCTGCTCCTGTTGAGAAGAAGACTGTAAGTACTTCTACTGCAACTAATGTAAGTCATGATCCTAAGGAATTCTTAAGCCAGGTATTTAAGGCTATGGACATGGAAGTTCAGATTGATGTTGAGAATACAGAAGAAGGCATCAATATTGAATTATCAGGTCCTGATATGGGCGTATTAATTGGTAAGAGAGGTCAGACTCTTGATTCTCTTCAGTATTTAACAAGCCTTGTTGTAAATAAGAATTCTTCAGGCTATACCAGAGTTAAGGTTGATACCGAGAATTACAGAGTACGTAGAAAAGAGACTCTTGAGAATCTAGCTAAGAATCTTGCATACAAGGTTAAGAGAACAAAGAGACCTGTTACTCTTGAACCTATGAACCCCTATGAGAGAAGAGTGATTCATTCTGCACTTCAGAGTGATAAGTATGTAAGTACTCATAGTGAAGGTGAAGAACCTTACAGAAGAGTTGTAATTACCCTTAACAAGTAAACAGCTTTAATGGAGATTAGATATGATTCATACTGAAACAATTGCTGCAATAGCAACAGGTATGAATACAGCAGGAATAGGAATCATCAGAATTAGCGGCGATGATTCTTTTTCTGTTGTTAAGAAACTTTTTAAAACGCCATCCGGTAAGTCATTATCAGATATTGAGAGCCATCATGTATATTACGGTTATATCTACGATGAGGATCGAATGATTGATGAAGTTCTGTTGGTCCCTATGAAGGGACCAAAGAGTTTCACAGCAGAAGATACCGTAGAGATACAGTGTCATGGTGGTATTTTTGTAATGACCAGAATTCTGGAACTGGTACTGAAATCAGGTGTCAGAGCAGCAGAACCGGGTGAATTTACAAAACGTGCATTTCTGAATGGTCGTATTGATTTATCCTCTGCAGAAGCAGTCATTGATCTGATTCATTCCAAGAACAGTTTTGCAATGGATAATTCTCTGAAGCATTTAACAGGACAACTTCAGGATGCATTACAGGATTATAAGAATCGACTTCTTTATGAAATTGCATATATTGAATCCGCACTGGATGATCCGGAACATTATGATCTTACAGGTTATCCGGAAGAACTTGAGAGTAAAGTAAAGGATGTAATTGCAGGTCTTCGGAAATTAATTGATTCCTATCGTGGCGGCCAGATTCTTGCTGAAGGTCTTAAGAGGGTTATTGTTGGTAAGGCCAACGTAGGTAAATCTTCTCTACTGAATACACTTCTTAACAGAGATAGAGCAATTGTTACGGATATCGCAGGTACTACAAGAGATTCTATTGAAGAACAGGTTATGATTCATGGAATCAATATGATTCTGATTGATACAGCAGGAATTCATGATACAGAAGATACTGTTGAACAAATCGGTGTTCATCATTCTATTCGACTTGCAGATGAAGCGGATCTGATTCTGTGCGTAATTGATTCTTCTGAAGAACTGGATGAATCAGATTTAGAAATATTTAAGATGATAGAGAATAGAAGAAGTATTGTTCTTCTGAATAAATCTGATTTAGTACAGAAGGTTACAGTAGAAGATATTCATAAATATACGAGTCAAGCAGTAATCGGTATTTCGGCCAAAGAATCAACAGGTATTGATGCGTTTAAACAGTATATCAAAGATGAATTTGTAGCCGGTTCTCTTAAGTATAACGATGAAATATTCATATCCAATGAGAGGCAATATTCATTGTTGACTGATGCAGTCAATAGTTTAAGAGAAGTATTAAATGGTATTGAAGAAGGTCTTCCTGAAGATTTCTTCAGTATTGATCTGACAAATGCATATGATGATTTATGTCTGATACTCGGTGAACGAGTGGAAGATGATGTTGTTAATGAAATTTTCTCTAAGTTCTGTACAGGTAAATAGTATGGTTAAATCATTCGAAGAAAATTATGATATTGTCATAGTAGGTGCAGGTCATGCAGGTTGTGAAGCAGCCCTTGCATGTGCTCGTCTTGGTCTTGAGACAATTGTATTTACGGTTAGTGTTAACAGTATTGCACTCATGCCATGTAACCCTAATATCGGTGGTAGTTCCAAGGGTCATCTTGTAAGAGAAATCGATGCGCTTGGTGGCGAGATGGGTAAGAATATTGATAAGACCTTTATTCAGTCTAAAATGCTAAATGCATCGAAGGGTCCTGCAGTTCATTCCCTTCGTGCCCAGGCTGACAAATTCGATTACTCCATGACAATGAGACAGACTCTGGAGAATCAGGAACACTTGACCATTAAGCAGGCAGAAGTTACAGAACTTATGATTGAAGATGGTGAGATTCATGGTGTTAAGATTGCAACCGGAGGAATCTATTATTCCAAAGCAGTTGTGCTCTGTACCGGTACTTATCTTAAGGCCAGATGTCTCTGTGGCGAATCCATTACCTATACAGGACCTAATGGATTGCAGGCTGCTAATTATTTATCAGATTCCTTGAGAGCAGCAGGTGTAGAACTTCAGAGATTTAAGACAGGAACTCCCGCAAGAATGGATGGCAGATCTCTGGATTATTCCAAGATGACTCCTCAGTATGGCGATGAGAGAATCGTTCCTTTTTCTTTTTCAACGGATCCGGATTCCATCCAGAAGGAACAGGTACCATGTTTCTTAACTTATACCAATCCTGACACACATGAAATTATTCGTAATAATCTGGATCGTTCTCCTATTTATGCAGGTGTTATAGAAGGAACCGGTCCCAGATATTGCCCTTCTATTGAAGATAAGGTTGTTCGCTTTGCAGATAAGGAGAGACATCAGGTATTCATCGAGCCGGAAGGAATTCATACAAATGAAATGTATGTAGGTGGTATGTCCTCTTCTCTTCCGGAAGATGTCCAGCTTGCTATGTATAGAACAGTTCCCGGTCTTGAGAATTGTCGTATTGTACGTAATGCTTATGCAATTGAATATGATTGTATTAATCCCAGACAGCTGAAGTCTACTCTGGAATTTAAGGCAGTACATAACCTGTTTAGCGGTGGTCAGTTTAATGGCAGTTCCGGATATGAGGAGGCTGCAGCACAAGGATTAATTGCCGGCATGAATGCAGCACTTTCTGTTCTTGGTCGTGAGCAGATTGTGATTGATCGTTCTCAGGGATATATTGGAGTCTTAATAGATGACCTTGTTACCAAGGAAAATCATGAGCCTTACCGTATGATGACTTCACGTGCGGAATATCGATTATTATTAAGACAGGATAATGCTGATCTTCGTCTTCGTAGAATTGGTTACGAAGTTGGATTGATTTCCCAGGAACAATATGATGCTCTTCTTCTAAAGGAACAAATGATTCAGGATGAAATGAAGAGATTAAGTAAGACCTATGTTGGTAATACAGAACCGGTTCAGGCATTGCTTGCTAAGTACGGAAGTACTCCTCTTAAATCAGGTGCAAGTCTCTATGAATTAACGGGTAGAACAGAGTTGTCCTATGATATTCTTGCTGAAATTGATCCTGATCGTAAACCACTTCCCGCGGATGTGATTGAGCAAATTGATATTAATATTAAATACGAAGGTTATATCAAACGTCAGGAGAGTCAGGTTCAAAGCTTTAAGAAATTAGAGAATCGCAAGATTCCTCATGATATTGATTACTATGCTGTGAAGAGTCTTCGTAAAGAGGCTATGCAGAAACTGTCAGATATTAGACCTGCCTCTATTGGTCAGGCGTCCAGAATATCCGGTGTTAGTCCGGCTGATATCTCCGTTTTATTGGTATATATTTCTCAGTAGGTGTGTTACGTGAAACAGATGAATAATTTGCTAAATAAGTGGAATATGGAATTAAGCGAAGAACAGAGAAATCGGTTCGAGACTTATTACGAGTTGTTGGTAGAATGGAATTCTTTTATGAATCTTACTGCTATTACAGAACGTGATGAAGTTATTCTGAAACATTTTGTTGATAGTATTGCCATGGGATATTATCATACACTGAACCATCAGAAGTTACTGGATATGGGAACCGGTGCAGGATTTCCCGGAATTCCACTTAAGATTCTGTATCCTGATTTACAAATTACCCTTGCTGATTCTCTTCAGAAGAGAATTAAATTTCTGAATCATATAATCGGCACTTTGCACTTGAAGGGCATTGAAGCATGTCACTGTCGAGCAGAGAACCTTGCTCATAACGTGAAATATCGCGAACAATATGATATTGTTACTTCAAGAGCAGTTGCCAATTTATCTACTTTATCTGAATATTGCCTTCCTTTTGTGAGAGTTGGAGGGTTCTTTATTCCGTATAAATCAGAAAAAACAGGTGAAGAAGTATCTGCAGCTAGTTATGGTATTCAGGTTCTTGGTGGCACAATCAATCGTGTGGAAGAATATGTTCTTCCTGAATCTGATTTGAATCGTACATTAATCTTCATTGAGAAGAAGATATCTACTCCTAAGAAGTATCCTCGTAAGGCGGGTACTCCTTCCAAAGAACCATTGTCTAAGCGTTAATTCCTGGAGGTGTATATGAACAATCAGGATGAAACTATTTCTATTATTCAAGATTTGTATGATGAGTTTGACAAAGAAGCAGTGAAACTTCAGGTTAAGTATGACAATAATGTATCTAAACTGGATGAGTTAGATGTACAGATTCACTCTCTTGCGAAAAGTGATGATTATGATATTAAGGTATTTTCTCCCAGACGTCATATTTCTACCGACACAAATAAGGTTACTAATCTGAAGTTAGAGAGAGAAGAACTTGTTAAAACGAACAATGAAGTAGAACATGAGTTGAGATATTATTCCAAAAGAGCAGAGAAATTAAAGGCACTTATGGATTTATTAGAATGTAATGCCGGTATTTTCCGTGATACTTCAGAAGTGAAATTAAATGAAGATCCTACTATTTTAGAAGTAGAACCTGGA
>JAZLHG010000333.1:0-3631 GCA_045616705.1 Lachnospiraceae bacterium
GCCAGGACACTTCATGCCGGAGATACCTATATCGTAGCACCCAATGTGAGTCACGGAATTGATTGTCTCACAAAGGTTAAGCTGTTGGATATTTTTACACCCATGAGAGAAGATTTCGTTTAATACAGAAAGGTATTTCAATGGATAAGTCACTTAACCAGCAGACATACGACAGATTTAAAAAGGACATTATGACCTTTGCCTTTAAGCCGGGCGAGCCTGTATCCGCAGCTAAGATTGCGGAGCGATATGAGGTAAGCCGTACGCCGGCCAGAGAGGCGCTTGTGAAGTTGGAGACAGAAGGGCTTGTGGATATTTATCCCCAGTCCAAGTCCATTATTTCCAAGATTAATGTCAGTCGTGCGAAGCAGGAATGGTTCGTTAGAAGATCACTGGAAGTTGGTATGATTGATGCTTTTTTCGATCGCGTCAAGCCGGAAGATATTGAAGAAATGAAAATCTATGCGGCAGGACTGATTGAAATCGGTAATTATCCCAGAACCCATGAGACCTCTTATGAGTATCTGAGAAACGATAACAATTTCCATGCTGTTACTTACCGTGTTGCAGGGGAGAAGCTTGCAGCGGATATTATCAGCAATATGATGGTGCACTATAACAGAGTGCGTCTTCTTATGGACCTTGATAACATTAATAAAGACAGAACGGTTGCGGACCATACCCAGTTAATTGAGTATGTGGAGGCAAAAGACCGGGAAGGCTACAGAGCAACCCTGATTAAACATTTGGGCCACATTATCACGGATATCGAGACAATGTGCAAACTGCAGCCGGATTTATTTGATAACTAGATCAGTTTGGAGGAACAAATTATGGATATGACACTTCGCTGGTATGGACCGGGTTACGATAGTGTGTCACTGGAGCAGATCAGGCAGATTCCGGGTGTAAAGGGTGTAATTACCACTCTCTACGGAACCAAGCCGGGAGAAGCATGGGAAGCTTCTGAGATTAAGAATATCAAAAAAGTAGTTGAAGATGCAGGACTTACAATCAGAGGTATTGAATCTGTTAACGTAAGCGATGCAATCAAAATCGGTAATGCTGACAGAGATGAACACATTGCCAATTATATTACAACCTTGGAGCGTCTTGGTGAGGAAGGCATTAACATGGTGTGCTACAACTTCATGCCTGTTTTTGACTGGACAAGATCCGATCTTGCAAGAGTAAGGCCCGATGGCGGAACGGTTCTTGCTTATAACCAGGATATTATCGACAAGATCGATCCTGAGCATATGAGAGAGTCTATTGAGGCAATGTCCAACGGATTCGTTATGCCCGGTTGGGAGCCTGAGAGACTGGATGGCTTAAAGGAATTATTTGAAATGTACAAGGATATTGATGAGGAGAAACTGTTCAATAATCTGGTATATTTCCTGGAAGCAATCGGACCTGTATGTGAGAAGTACGACATTCGTATGGGTATTCATCCCGACGATCCCGCATGGCCTATTTTCGGCTTGCCGCGTATTATCACAGGCAAGGACAAGATTGTGAAGCTGTTAAAGGCTGTAGATAAGCCTTATAACGGAATTACACTGTGTACAGGTTCTCTTGGATCCAACCAGAATAATGATATTCCTGATATTATCAGAGTTTGTGAAGGCAGAATTCCTTTTGCACACATTCGTAATCTGAAGTACAACACACCCAGAGATTTTGAAGAGGCAGCACACCTGTCTTCTGATGGATCTATGGATATGTACGCAATTATGAAGGCTTTATATGATACCGGATTCGACGGTGCAATTCGTCCCGACCACGGTCGTATGATTTGGGGCGAGAAGGCAATGCCCGGTTACGGTCTCTATGACAGAGCACTTGGTGCAACGTACCTTCAGGGTCTGTGGGAAGCCATTGACAAACAGAATGCCTAACAGGGCGGGATGCTGAAAGGGGAATAATCATGAAATTATGTCGTGAAGCATTAAAGGATGCTGCAGCATGGCAGAGCAGGGGCATTGAGACTCCCGGTTATGACATTGCAGCAATTGCTGAGAATACCAAAAAGTCACCTACATGGGTGCACTTCGGTGTTGGCAATATCTTCCGTATTTTTGTGGGCGGTATTGCAGACACTTTGATTGAGCAGGGCCTTGCAGACAAGGGAATTGTCTGTGCTGAGACCTTTGACTATGACATTATTAACAAAATCTACGATCCCTATGATAACCTTGTGCTGGCTGTTACCTTAAAGGCTGACGGATCTACCAGCAAAAAGGTGTTGGGATCCCTTGCGGAAGCTGTTCCTGCATGCAGTAAGGATCAGGATTCCTGGAATAGATTAAAAGAGATTTTTGTGAATCCCGGACTGCAGATGATTTCATTCACGGTTACAGAGAAGGGCTATGCACTGAAGGGTGCGGACGGAGAATACCTGCCCTTTATTAAGCCCGATTTGGAAAATGGACCGTCTTCACCTGTAAGTGCGATGGCTGTAGTTACCGCTCTGCTGTTTGAGCGTTATCAGAATGGTGCGGCTCCTCTTGCGGTTGTCAGCATGGATAACTGCTCTCATAATGGTGAGAAACTTCAGAATTCCGTAGTTACAATGGCGAAGGAATGGCAGTCAAGAGATCTGGTTGACGGTGGCTTTATTAAATATCTTGAAGATGAGAGCAAGATTAGCTTCCCCTGGTCTATGATTGATAAGATCACACCCAGACCCAGCACGGAAATCGCAGATGCACTGGAAGCAGACGGCATTGAGGAGATGCAGCCTGTAATTACTTCCAAGAAGACCTATATTGCGCCTTTTGTTAACGCTGAAGGTCCCCAGTACCTGGTTATTGAGGATAAGTTCCCCAATGGAAGACCTGCACTTGAGAAGGCCGGTGTGTATTTAACTGACAGAAATACGGTTAACGAAGTGGAGAGAATGAAGGTTACGACCTGTTTGAATCCTCTTCATACTGCACTTGCTGTATATGGCTGTACTCTTGGCTATACCTCAATCGCGGCAGAAATGCAGGATGAGGAACTTACCAAGCTGGTGGATGGAATCGGTCCTAAGGAAGGTATGAAGGTTGTATGTGATCCCGGTATTCTGTCTCCGGAAGCTTTCGTTAAGGAGGTTATTGAGCAGCGTCTGCCCAATAAGTTTATTCCGGATGCACCCCAGAGAATTGCCTGCGATACCTCACAGAAAGTAGGCATCCGTTATGGTGAGACCATTAAGTCTTATGTGGCGAAGTACGGCAGTGCCAAGGATCTTCAGTATGTGCCCTTAGCTCTTGCAGGCTGGCTTCGTTATCTGTTAGGTGTAGATGACAACGGTAACGCTATGGAATTGTCTCCGGATCCTATGCTTGAAGAAATGCAGGCAGCTCTTGCCGGAATTACTCTGGGTAATCCTGACAGTATCGGAGATAAACTGAAACCGGTATTATCCAATGCTCACATCTTCGGCACAGATTTATATGTGGCAGGTATCGGTGAGAAGATCGAAGGCCTGTTTGCAGAGGAGATTGCTGGCGTAGGCGCAGTGCGTGCAACACTGAAGAAATATTTAAACTGATGTAAAGGCAGACTGCATATGTTAGTTTAAATTAACTGATAGATTTTGTGAAAATTAGCCAAAAACAAGATTTAAATATGGGTAATTATT
>JAZLHG010000334.1:0-3473 GCA_045616705.1 Lachnospiraceae bacterium
GTTTCAGGTTCAATCGGTGCCTTATCCTGGGGTTCTGTATCGCCTGCAGATGCAGTTATATTCTCACCCATTTTAACGGAACCATCATCACCGATATTGTTAGGCATTGCGTAGCCTTCTTCTATGAGGGGCTTATACCACATCTCATATCCACGAGGGATGAGTTCTTCTTCATCCTTAGCTACATCGTCCCAATATTTACCCCATTTTCTCAGGAAAAAATGATAAGATAAGCCTCCGTCACCTTCTACATAATCGCCGTAGAAGTGGATCATATCATTGCCGAACTTGCAGCTTGTAGGGTCTGTCATAGGATCAATGATCCAATCTGCATGATGAACATCGCCATTGCCGGTGTCACTGTCTACAAAAATCCAGCCTGATTCAGACAAAGCAGCACCCATTTCTCCGCTTCCGCTATCGGGGGAGATTTTCAACTGAACATGGCCTGCAGGATTCTCACGGCTAAGGCTCTCATACCAGAAAAGCATGTCTGCATCACCGTTATCTTCCACATGAATTGTTGCCATGGCATCCCAGTAGCAGTTAGACCATTCGGCCAATCCGCCTTCTGCATATTCAACCCACATATAGCCGAACCAATCACCATCCCAGAAGTCGATGACAGGATCTGTTTCTTCTGCAGGTTCTTCGGTAATTTCCGGTTCGGGTGCAGGCGTGACCTCTTCAGAGGCAACGACTTGTTCTTCATTGCTAGGAATTTCAGTTTCCGATTTCTTGCCGCAACCGACGGTTGCGAAAATCAGAACTCCTACGATTACAATGAAGAGTGATTTGTTGATACGATTTTTCATTTCATCTTCCTCCCTGTAGAACGATTTACTTGTTGACGGATAACAATCCGTCTTTTCCTGCTTTTTATCCGTTACGTCATCGTTCTCGCTAAAAGCTGAGTCTCCGATTTCGGAAATAAGCCGTCCGCAGCAAAAAAAGGCCGCCAGCGCCAAGGGATAAGTCGCCAGCGCCGAAAAAATGAGCCCCGTCCCTAGGGTTCATTCTGGTGTTGGGCGAAGGTGGACCTAAGACGTTTCATGATGATGAAGTAGGCCGGGAACAGGAATGCGTCGGCGAAGAACCAGGCCAGGGGAGATGCAAAGCTTGCACCGGTGAAGCCCCAGATGGGAACTAGAATAAATCCGGCGATGGCTCTTGCGATCATCTCCATAATGCCTGCAGCCACTGCAAGTTTGGCATAGCCAAGTCCCTGAATCAGGAAACGTAACAGATTAACAAATACCAAAGGAATATAGAAAGCTGCAACAGTAAGCAGGAACTGCTTGGCAAGGGCAACAAGTTCCGGACTGGGATCTGTTACGAACATGTGGATCATGGACGAACTAGCAAAGAACAGAATCACATAGGCTAGAACAGAATAGATACAGGAGATAAAGGAGGCCTTCTTAAGGCCGTCTCCGATACGATCGATCTTGCCGGCACCCAGGTTCTGACTTCCGTAGGTAGCCAGTGCGGAACCCATGGAATCAAGAGGACAGCTGAAGAAAATAGAAATCTTGTTGGCAGCTGTGGATGCGGCAACTGCAAGAGAGCCCAGACCGTTAATGCTGGCAGACAGAATAACGGAACCGATGGCGGTAATGGAATACTGCAGTCCCATCGGAAGTCCCATATTTAACAGGTTAATGAGATGCTTACGGTCAAGAATCAAATCTCTTCTGTTAAAAATCAGTAGAGAATAACGTCTCTTAATTACTATAAGTAACATCACCACGGACATTACCTGAGAGAGTACCGTAGCCAGTGCTGCACCGCTTACACCCAGGTGAAGGGGTGCAATAAACAGGTAATCCAGGAAAATATTAATCACGCAGGAAATAATCAGTAAGTATAGAGGTGTCTTGGAATCACCGATGGAACGTACCGCACCGGCCACCAGATTGTAAGCCAGTGTAGCAGGAATCCCAAGGAAAATAATCAGAATATAAGAATAGGAATACTGAATAATATTGGTGGGTGTATTGAGCAGCAGAAGAATCTGCATGGTCAGAAGGGCCACAATCGTGGTAAGTACTACCGCAATAATGGAGGAGAGTGTAACAGCGTTACCGAAATACTTGCGAAGGTCGTCATAATCCTTGGCACCGTATCGGTTGGCCAGAGGAATTACAAAGCCTGCACCCACACCGCAGCAGAAACCGATAATTAAGAAGTTAATAGATCCGGTAGCACCAACACCTGCCAGTGCATCTACACCAAGTAATCTTCCAACAATCATAATATCCACCAGGTTATAAAACTGCTGGAATAAATTACCTAATATAATAGGTAAAGAAAATTTCAAAATGAGAATTAACGGTTCGCCGACGGTTAAATCTTTGCCTTGACTTTTGCTCATCATGACCACCTCAAGTTATACTACCCTAATTGCAGAATCATTATATAGCAAGGCCAAATCCTTGTCTATGGGAGATATTCCCCAAATTTCTTGCCTTGTTGTGGACAAATATAGTATACTATGTCTACCTATGGTTATATGATGGAAGGACTATGAAATGACGTTAATTTCCATTGAATTTTTTGTATTCATGGCAGGAATATTACTGATTTATTACCTTCTTCCCGGTAAATTACAGTGGATCTGGTTGTTACTTGGAAGCATTGTATTCTACATGTCTTCTTCTACACCGATACAGATGGGCTTCTTCTTATTCTTTGTACTGGTGAACTGGATCGGTTCCTTATATATGGGCGATGAGAAACCGCATGCCAAGCTGGCTTATACCTTAACCTTGTGTCTGGATGTTCTGATGCTTGCGGTGTTTAAGTACAGCGGATTCTTCGCAGAGATTATCGCCGGTGCCATTCGACTGGTAAATCCCGACTTCATCGGCGGAGGATTAAATGCCTTTGTTGCAGTTACAGAGGAATGGGCGCCTATGCGAATTTCCTACTTTGCGCTAATCGTAATCGGCTATATTACCGATGTGTACTGGGGCAAAGTAAATGTACAGAAGAATCCCGGCAAGCTGTTGCTGTTTGCAGGCTATTTTCCGCAGATGACATCAGGCCCTATTGTGCAGTACGAGCAGATGCAGGATCGACTCTGGGGTGAGAAGAAGCGTTTTGATTATGAGAATGTGATTCGGGGACTGGAGCGCGTGCTCTGGGGTATCTTCAAGAAACTGGTAATTTCCGAGCGTGCTGCCGTTATGGTGAATGCCATTTACGATCAGTACGAGATTTATCCCGGATTATATGTTGTAATTGCAGCAGCTCTGTTTGCATTGCAGCTCTATACAGACTTCTCCGGTCTTATGGATATTGTGCTGGGCTTCTCCCAGTGCTTAGGGGTTGAGCTTCCTGAGAACTTCAACACACCCTTTAATTCCGTGAACTTATCCGAGTTCTGGAGAAGATGGCATATTACCCTGGGCGGCTTCTTAAGAGATTACGTATTATATCCCATTGAGAGAAGTACACCCTGGCGCAAAATG
>JAZLHG010000335.1:0-4083 GCA_045616705.1 Lachnospiraceae bacterium
CTAAAGGCTTTTAAGCAATAAAAAATCGCCCTACAAAGTAACACGATTTCTGATAAAAATTAGTGCGGAAGATGGGACTTGAACCCACACAAGCGCAATGCTTACAAGATCCTTAGTCTTGCTCGTCTGCCAGTTCCGACACTTCCGCATGTCCGCGTTTCACGCGACCATGTTATAATAGCATGTCCTTATCTAAAATGCAATAGGAAATTATGAAATTTGTTCCATTTCCTTCGTGCTTTTTATTTTCCCTTGGGGAAGATATTGAACAAGTATACTCTCCAGTCGTTTGGGCGAAACAGGCTTAGATAAATAGTCCGTAAACCCATAAGCGACGTAATATTCATAACCATCTGCCATCTCATTGGCAGTCATGGCAATCACCGGAACATCACTGAAATCCGGAAGTTCTCTTAACCGACCTATAGCTTCTGTGCCATTCATCTCAGGCATTAAATCGTCTAAAAAAATCAAATCATACTTGTGATCTATAAGAAGATCAAACATCGCCTCAGCAGACAATACATCCGTAATCTGAATCTCAGTATTCTTCAGCAGAGAATGAATCACTTTTATATTCACTCGGTTATCATCAACCAAAAGTACCCGTGCATCCGGAGCTGTCAACAGAGGAACATATTTGCCTGATATCTCATTGATAGAAGGAATTACTTTAGGTGAATTCTTCGAAATCTTCTGGGTAAGATAGACCTTAAATACAGACCCTTCGCCTTCATTACTGTCCATTTTAATCCTACCGCCCAATGCATCGACAATGCTTTTTACAATGTAGAGGCCCAGACCGGTGCCCTCTACCTTGCGATTACGCGTATTCTCCACACGATAGAAATCCTCGGTAAGTCTCTTTAATTCTGCTTTTGATATACCAATTCCTGTATCACTTGCACGGAATGTGAGGTTGACTACGTCACCTTCCACCTTACCGCTTACCTCCAAACGAATCAGACCTTCATTGGTATATTTCACAGCATTGGATAACAGATTAAGCAGAACCTGTTTGATCCGAACATCATCGCCATAGAGATTATCCGGAAGATTCTCATCTACCGCTACCTCAAGCAATAGATTCTCTTCTTCCGCTTTTTGGCGAATCATATGTTCCACGTTCTGGACCATGGCACGAAGAGAATAATCATCCTCTGTAATTGCCATTTTGCCGGCTTCCAGACGACTCACATCCAGAATATCATTCACAAGCTGCAGAAGCAGTTCGCCGGAATCTTTAATATCTGCTGCATAGTTGCGGATCTGATCTTCCGTACTCTCTCTCAGAATCATCTCATTGATACCGTTAATTGCGTTAACAGGTGTTCTGATTTCATGAGTCACTCTTGCAATAAATAAATCCTTGGATTTATTCAGCTGAAAGGCATAGTAACTGTCCCGGAATCGCGTTGAGCTTGCCCATACAACGGCTACAGACAATACAATGTAATTCACAGTCTGTGTAACAGGGGACTGCGCCAAAATAATAAACAACACTGTAGTTCCTACAATTCCGATATGAGCATACATCGGAATCATACAGAATATGCAGCTATAACATACAATACAAATTGCCCAATGAATTTCATTTACATATCCAAGCTGAACCTTCGTCTGGGAAATGACTACTAGCGACCATAACGGAAGAAATGTAAGCAGTGCATATGCCCATATTTCAAGGAAACGCCAATATTTATCAATCATATTCCGACTATGCATTACAGGTAGCATAACAAGTGTAATACCACTGAATATAATCATTGGAAGATAAATCCAAAGCGTACTACTATTCGTCAATGAATTCGATAAGTCTGCAAATATTACACTGATTACATAGGATAAGGACACCAGGAATTCCATTGCTGCAAGAACTAACAGAATCACCCACTGTCTATGTATGATTTGAGAACGAAACTCTCTAATTCCTCTTCCGAGGAATAATTGCATTCGATTTGACATATGACCCCTCATAATATAACAACGTATACAGCTTCATTTTAATATTGTATTCAAATAAATGCAAGAACAAATTGACATAATTCCATATAAAAAGTCTCTCCACAACGGACAAGTTATGAAGAGACTATACGTATAAATATAATTATTCCGTGATACACGTTCACTTCTTGATTTATCTATCATTATCTTTGACAAATTGTTTATATTATGTCAACCACCAATTACTACACTTTATCAATATTCAGCATCCAATTGAACCGCAAGCATAAACACCGCATGATTCTTAAGATCTTCTAAGGATTCCTCATTCCATAAAGAATTGGCATAATCAATCGTCTCTGAATCCACGAAATAGTATTGAGACAACTTACCACTCTCTCCACGATCTCTTAAGAATTTCTCCAGCGGAAGATTCTGATACTTGGAAACGGCTTCTGTTCCGCTAAGCAATACAGGTGTTCCTTCGGAATCACTCTCTAAACTCTTAATATATTCCGCATATTCCCGTTCATAGGCAAATGCAGTTGCAGCTCTAAGAGCAGCTTCTCCTGAATCAAATCCCAGAGCCTTGTAGAGATCTCCGATATATACCAGATAATCGCCTTTTTCTTTCGTCTGTTCTCTGGTCTCAGCCAGTACCGAAGTCTCATGAGCAGGGAGTGCTGTCAAATATACTACACACTCGTTTCCCACCGGATTATGAAGGATTGCCGCATCGAATAAAGAACTGATTCCCAATTCTCGATAACACTTCGCATCTGCCTCATAGAGCTGTCCCAGTGTCTTGGCAGATGTGTAAGCATCCACATATTTCTTCGCGGATGTACCGTCGATATGAATGAGAGCTTCTGCATCAGAAATCTGCTCTATCTCAGCAAGTGTTCCTTCTGTAAGAACTCCATCCACGAATGCTTCTGCCTGTTCCGTCAAATCCTCTGCAAGACCTTCCGGAACCGCATCCATCAGTTCATCTATGACTTCCTCAGCCACCTCATCCGTCACTTCATCCTGAATACGATCACTGACGTGCTTATATACCTCATTCAGATCGATTCCGTATGCCTTAAGTTCTGCTTCTGTCATTTCGGCAATTTTAAGGCCTGCGGCCTCTAACTGTTCCGGCGAGAAATCGTTCAAGTCAATTCCCAATGCCTTTAAATCTGATAAATCCAACTGCGTAAAATCAATACCCAAATCGATTAATTCAGCGGGATCAAGACCTGCAAGATCAAAGTCCAAATGAAACTCTGTGAAATCTGTTTCTCCTGCTTCCATCTGTTCTGCAACCCCTTCTAACAGAGCAGCGGTATCCCTGATGTCTTCAGGGGTAACCGTACCGGCTTCACAGCCAACAAGACCGATTGCCAGGGTCATTGTCAATAACAATGCTAATACTCTCTTCATTACTTCACCTCATCATTTTATATCTACTGTTTCTTACGGTTCCAAAAGGTTCTATAACCCGTTTATGACCTGTTGGGCAGTAATCTGCATATACTCGCCAAGCGGTAAATCATCCGGAAGGCGAAGTGCCCCCATGGACAATCGTTTCAGATAAGTTACTGTCAGGTTCCTTGCTGCAAACATACGCTTCACTTGATGATATCTGCCCTCTGTGATTACAATTCGAACCTTTAATCGGCTATCATCCTCACAGGTAATCACTGCCGGAAGACAAGGTTTCTCATCTCCGATATCGATTCCGGATTCAATCGCAATCTGATCCTCATCTGACAAAGGGCCATCCAGATGAACCAGATAACATTTATCCACGTGTTTCCTAGGGCTTAACAGTTCATGCGCAAGCTGGCCATCATTGGTGATCAGAAGTAATCCTTCTGTATCTTTATCCAATCTCCCTACAGGAAATAAGTCCTTCGTATTTACATCCTGTAGTAATTCTAACACGGTTTCGCTCAAACGATCCCTTGTTGCTGTGACACATCCTGCAGGCTTATTTAAGATATAATAACGAAATCGTTCATATACTACCTGCACACGATCAACTACCACTGAAGAGTTCTCGTAATCTGCCTTAGCAGCGCCATCTTTGATTGTAACACCGTCGACTTCTACCCGGCCTTGTTTCAGTAATACTTTCACCTGACTTCGGCTTCC
>JAZLHG010000336.1:0-2136 GCA_045616705.1 Lachnospiraceae bacterium
TGTTGTAGTGTTTTTCGGTTGCGCCCTTGCAGGGAAAATAAAGATTCCGCTCAGTAAAGTTGTGGGATTGGCCATTGCAGCATTGGCACTATCAGCCTGCGGAAATCCTAATTCTCAGGTGAGTCAGGTTATTGAGGAACAGGTAGTAAACGGAGTAGACGTTGATCTGACGCAGTTAAGCAGTACAATGGTATATTCTGAAGTTTATAATATGATGTATGAACCGGATGATTACATCGGTAAAACTGTGAAAATGAGCGGAGCGTTCTCTATATATGAGAATGATTTGACAGGTCAAATCTACTATGCCTGCATTATCAGTGATGCAACAGCTTGCTGCGCGCAGGGAATTGAGTTTGAATTAGAAGGAGATTACTCGTATCCTGAGGACTACCCGGAAATGGGCAAACAGATTACGGTGTCGGGTATTTTTGAGACTTACAAAGAAGACGGGTATATCTATTGCAGGTTGCGGAATGCAACCATGAGCTACAGTTAATACATTGTCGTCAATCGAGGAATCGATTGGCGACTTTTTGGTTTGGGGTATGATATAATATGGGAAATAACTTGTTCGCATATGGTTGAAAGGACTGTAAATTGAAGATTATTAAGAAGATGTTCATTATTTTGATATGCATAGGAGGAATGGCGTTGTTACTGGGATGTGGGAAGAAGCATGTGGTTCAGACAGCGGATATAGGCACCGGGGGTAACCGTGATAATACGGATTATAATGCACCTAAGGTGATTCAGTCAGATGAACTGATTTATCTAGAGACAGAATTTTTCAGAGATTCGGACCTTATTTATCCTGATTCCCGTAATTACAGATTTATAATGAAGCAGTCCGAGAAGGGTGGTTTCCTGATTTCCGAGTCCATGCAAGAGAAGCTGGAGTGTGAGACAGATGCATCCTTTGCCAGTCAGGCACAGCAGGTGATTCGGGAATACAATCTGGCGCAGTTTAATGGCATTGATAAGCAGACCTTTGGAATAGCACCGGAGTATGGTCCTTATCGTTTTGTGGCTCGATATGCATCCGGAGAGAAAATTCTATTCTCTATGAACGGAAGTCCCAGCGATCCTTGGACAGGTGCGCTTCTTGATTTGTTCGCAGAGGAACTGGGAAATCATGGAATAGAGGATTTACTTCCTCCGAAAGAGACTTCTCCAATCTCTCGCTTCAGCATTGAATATGCCTACGGAGACATTCGATATTCTTACGGAGAGGTACTGGTTCCGATTACTGAGGCAGAGAAGGCTCGAACATTTGAGGATGTTGCGACAAATGGTAGGAATAAAGATGAGTGTGCGAAGATGGTCTATGCGGATTTATGGGATCGATCCGGTAAATCTGATTTGTCTGATGATCGGAGAGTAGAGGTTAGTGAGGCCTATTATCAGGGCTTGCAGGAGATAGTGGACGATATGGATCTTAGGAAACTACAGAATGGGGAGATTTTTCCGTTTGATTTTGACTATGAGGCAACGCCGCAGTACTATGAATTCTATATTGAATATGAGAATGGCAATTGTATGAGCGGCTTCTCGGATGATCCTGCGGCATGCGCGACGTTTCAGCCTATCGCCGAACGCTTCGGTGCATATTTCGACGACTACCTGAAATGAACCTAGGGGACGGGGTCAGTGGTTCATTTTTGCAAGAAGTCTTTTGAATGTAGAGGATGGATTCAATATGTGGATTTTATTTGCAATTCTGTCGGCAGTGTTTGCTGCCCTTACATCGATTCTTGCCAAAGTTGGCATTGATGGTGTGAACTCCAATCTCGCAACAGCCATTCGAACGGTGGTTGTAGTGGCTATGGCCTGGGGAATGGTATTCTTGACCCACGCCCAGACCGGACTAAATGCAATCAGCAAGAAGAGTTGGTTATTTCTGATTCCTCTCATTGGATGTATTCTTATTGGAGCAGGCACTTTGGTTATGGTGCTATAGAGCAGGAACCATTGTGATTAAGAGTTCTTGTGATTAGGAGGATATATGACAATAGCAGAGAAAGCGGAACTGATTATCAGAGATCTTAAGCAGGAGACCGGTACAAATCCCGTCAGAATGTTTCAGCATATTGCGGCGAAGGAATACGTTAGCATTCATGGACCGGAGCATCATGT
>JAZLHG010000337.1:0-1700 GCA_045616705.1 Lachnospiraceae bacterium
GGAACAGATATTATTCCCATTCAGTTCATTGGATTTAAGGAAGGTCAGTGCGGAATGGATGTAGACATCCAGGGCAGCACCAGCCAGCAGAAGCTGTGCGCAAACGTAGCAGCTCAGATTATGGCATTTGCATGTGGTAAGAAGGATGAGAATCAGAACAAGAACTTCGCAGGTGGCCGTCCTTCCAGCATCATCTATGGTAAGCAGCTTACACCGGAATCTCTTGGCGCATTACTTGCTCACTTCGAAGACAAGATCATGTTCCAGGGCTTCTTATGGAATGTAAACAGCTTCGACCAGGAAGGCGTTCAACTTGGTAAAGTACTGGCTAAGAAAGTACTTGCACATGAGACCGACGGCGCACTGAAGTGCTATAGCGATCTTCTTGGAATTTAATCAGGAATTATAAAATCAAGTCTCTTACTTGTAACAGGGTGAAGAAAAGATAATTCATAAGCACAAAGTGAAATACCGGTTGCAGAATCTGCAGCCGGTTTTTTGCTGCCGTATTTTAGGTCTCCAAGAATGGGATGACCGAGATGGGACAGTTGAGCGCGGATCTGGTGGAAACGACCGGTATGCAGATGAATGCGCAGTGTTGAGGTATCTGCAGATTCGTCATAAGACAGAATCTGATAAGACAGAGAGGCTTCTTTGGCGATTTTCCCGTCAGGGCCCTTGGATCCTTTGTTCACAATGAAGGCTTTGCTCTGTTTGGAATCCTTAACCAGATAATTTGTGAGCAGAATCTCCTGTAAAGAAGCAGGGGATTGGGAGTCAAGTCGGCCTTCTACAACAGCACGGTAATATTTCTTCATATCATCGGTCTGCACCTGTCTGCTGAGATTTGCTGCAGCCTTCTGGGTCTTGGCAAGAACCAAAATGCCGGATACGGGTTGATCCAGGCGATGTACCAGACCTAAGAAACTGTTCTGGTTCCCAAGATGGGCACGCGCCTCACTGACAATATCCCGATTACGAATATTGGCGGATTCAGTTGCCACGCCTGCAGGCTTCACAACTACTAAAATATCCTTGTCTTCAAATAAGATCTGCATAGAGATTCCTTCTGTGTATTCGACACTATACTGTATTATTAGGGTTAGTATAACAAGAAAATACCGGGGAAAACAGACAGATATTAAATTTCTCGAAAGAAGGATATCGAAGGGGAAATGGTGATATAATAGAAATAGTTAGAAATGAACTCGAAGGAGGGCTTAATTATGAGTAAACAGGAATGGAAGGACAGCGGCAGAGAACTGGGGCATGCATTTAAGCAGTTTGGTAAGACTTTTGTTCGTTCCGCTAAGACCACAGTAGATAAAGTGGATGACTGGGCAAACGGTAACGGACCGGACCCCCAGGCGCCCAATAGTTCTGTATATAGTGATGGAAGCTGGAGGGAGACCGGTAAGGATTTAGGCAAGGCAGTTCTTGGTATGGGAGGCGCGCTTCTTCATACAGTGGAGGATGCGGTAGACAGTGTTGATGCGGCGATTCCCCCTTATCCCCCTACAGATGCGCCGGGTAGAGATGATATTGTAGATGAGAACGGTAACCCCGCAGGAGAATAGACATGAAGAATTTACCTCGTATTTATATTATTGCATCATTATTTAGCTATATAGCAGCACTGCTTTTCTATCCCAGAAACGCTACCATGGGAACAATTTGGTTGCTTCTTGGAACCACCAATT
>JAZLHG010000338.1:0-1618 GCA_045616705.1 Lachnospiraceae bacterium
GTTGATACAACGAAAGAAGAAACTGAGCAGGCACGTGGATATATTTATGATGAGAATATTGGTTCTGCCCCCTATGTGGATCTGGAGGATGCAGGACTTGAGGCAGCACTGCCGTCCAGCTATATTCCCGATGTAGATAGAGATCTTCCGCCCCTTAGAGATCAGGGACGCTACGGTAGTTGTTGGGCACATGCCATGATTGGTGCTGCAGAGATGAGTCTGGTGAAAAAGGGCCTTGCGAACCCCAGACAGGTGGATCTGTCGGAGGCGGGACTTGCATACTTCAACGAATGTTTTGGCAATGACCCTCTGGGGAATACAGAGGATACCAGTTTGTTCACAGACCGTTATATTTACGGTAGAGGCGGTAACACGCTTCATGCGGTACATACTTTTACGAAGGGTGTGGGTCTCCTTAACGAATCGGATGCGCCCTATCCTCCGGCGCCCAGTGACAATATATATGATACCATTACGAATTCCATGGTTACTGTAGGTGGCAGACTGGACAACAAAATTGCCTATCCCAGTAAGAGTCTGGAATATCAGTCCAAATATCACTTGAAGAATGCTTATTTTGTCAACTGGGAGCAGACAGATCTGATTAAGCAGATGATTTATACCTATGGTGCTGGTATCATTAACTATAACAGTCATGCCACGCTTAACTACACAAATAACTGCCTTTATGATCCTGACGGTGGACTGCCTGACCATTCTATTATGATTGTAGGTTGGGATGATAATTTCTCCAGATATAAATTCGGCATGGATGAGGGCACTCGGTTACCCGAAGGAAATGGTGCCTTCCTGGTTCGAAACAGTTGGATGACGGATGAGAATGCATCAGATTATGGCAACGGCAAATTTAATGAGGCGGGTTACTTCTGGCTGTCCTACTATTCGAAACAATATGAGAATTATATCTATTTCTTAGACGTGGTACCTGCGGAACAGGATTATGCTCATAGCTATCAGTATGATGGTGGTAATAATATCATCGGTGGATTAGGTTTTGGACCGGATGAACTTGCGGCGAATGTATTTACTGCATCAGCTTCTTCAGGTGGAGAGTATTTAAGAGCCGTATCCTTTACGTTGGCTGTAGATGCCAATGTAGACTATACGATTCAGGTATATAAGAATGTAACGGGTAGTGATGATCCGACAAACGGTGTGGAATATGCTATGGCCAGAACCACAGGCCGTACCACAACTGCCGGTTATTACACTGTCCCACTTAACGCCGCGGTTCCGCTCAAATACGGAGAACGTTATTCCGTTGTTCTGAATTTCCGCTCAGCGGATGGCTCCGTTGTTACACTTGAAACTGACTCTGATATGGATGAAGACTATGAGTATTATGATGATGGTTTTTTGGAGTATACGCTCAAAGGGCATATAACACATACGCACCGTGATGGCCAGAGCCTTATGTATAATTCCTATAGTGGCAGATGGGAAGCCCCGCAACGTCAGGTATTCCGAATTAAGGCCTTTACAGATGATAAGGCAAGTTTTACAGGACCGGCAATCACATCGATTCAATGGAGAAATGATTTATCTTCCGGTGTGAAGATGAAGATTAACGAGAGATATGTACCTTTATACGATATCT
>JAZLHG010000339.1:0-1529 GCA_045616705.1 Lachnospiraceae bacterium
GCCTTCAGGCAAGTATGGTTGGTCAGGTTCTGGTTGAGGAATCTATTCTTGGCTGGGAAGAACTGGAACTTGAAGTTGTCAGAGATGCAACAGGTAAAATGATTACCGTATGCTTCATTGAGAATATTGATCCTCTTGGCGTTCATACAGGAGACTCTTTCTGTAGCGCACCGATGTTGACCATTTCAGAGGATGTACAGAAGGAACTGCAGAGACAGGCTTACAAGATTGTAGATGCAATTGAGGTAATTGGCGGTACCAATGTTCAGTTTGCAAGAAATACAGAGGATGGAAGAATCATCGTTATTGAGATTAATCCCAGAACTTCTCGTTCTTCTGCACTGGCTTCTAAGGCAACCGGTTTCCCGATTGCGTTAGTATCCTCCATGCTTGCTGCAGGGCTTGATTTATGCGATATTCCATGCGGTAAGTACGGAACCCTTGATAAATATGTTCCCGATGGCGATTATGTTGTAATTAAGTTTGCAAGATGGGCATTCGAGAAGTTTAAAGGTTCACAGGATAAACTTGGCACTCAGATGCGTGCTGTCGGCGAAGTAATGAGCATCGGTAAGAATTACAAGGAGGCTTTTCAGAAGGCTATTCGTTCTCTTGAAATCGGAAGATACGGTCTTGGCGGTGCCAAGGATTTTGCGACTCTTACCAAGAAGCAGCTGCTTGATCGTCTTCAGGTTCCCTCATCAGAGAGACACTTCCTTACTTATGAGGCATTGAGAAAGGGTGCTACAGTAGAAGAATTATACGAGATTACTAAGGTGAAGCCTTACTTCCTTGAACAGATGAAGGAACTGGTTGAGGAAGAAGAGGAAATGCTTACCTATAAGGGTTCCATGCTTCCGATTGATCTTCTTGAGAAGGCTAAGAAGAATGGATTCGCAGATAAGTACATCAGTCAGCTTATTGAGATTCCCGAAGAAGAGATTCGTGCAGCAAGAACTGCAGCGGGTATTGTTGAGAAGTGGGAAGGTGTTCATGTAAGCGGAACTGAGGACAGTGCATATTACTATTCATCTTACAGCATTAAGGATGATGCTCCTGCATCCGATAATCCCAAGAAGATTATGATTCTTGGCGGTGGCCCTAACAGAATCGGACAGGGTATCGAATTTGACTATTGCTGTGTACATGCTGCTAAGGCTCTTAAGAAACTTGGCTTTGAGACAATCATTGTAAACTGTAATCCTGAGACAGTATCAACGGATTATGATACTTCCGATAAATTATATTTCGAGCCCTTAACACTGGAAGACGTACTTGCAATTCATGAGAAAGATAAGCCTATGGGTGTAATTGCACAGTTTGGCGGACAGACTCCGCTTAACCTTGCGGCTGATCTTAAGAAGTATGGTGTTAATATTCTTGGTACAACACCTGAGACCATTGATATGGCTGAGGACAGAGATTTATTCCGTGCAATGATGGATAAGCTGGAGATTCCTATGCCTGAAGCAGGAATGGCAGTCAGCGTTGAAGAGGCAATTGAAATTGCCAATAAGATTGGATATCCT
>JAZLHG010000340.1:0-4027 GCA_045616705.1 Lachnospiraceae bacterium
GAATATAGTCTGCTTGATGGTTCCAATAAGATTAAGGAATACGTGAGCAGAGTGAAGGAACTGGGCATGAATGCGGCAGCCATTACAGACCATGGTGTTATGTATGGAGCTGTTGATTTCTACCGGGCAGCCAGAGCGGAAGGGATTAAGCCGATTCTGGGCTGCGAGGTATATGTTGCTCCCAATTCCCGTTTTGATAAAGAGACTACCGGTGGAGAAGACAGGTATTACCACTTGATTCTTCTTGCCGAGAATAATACAGGATATGCCAACCTGATTAAGATTGTCAGCCGTGGATTTACCGAGGGTTATTATTATCGTCCCCGAGTAGATCTGGAAGTGCTGAATCAGTATCATGAGGGCATTATTTGTCTGTCTGCCTGTCTGGCAGGCGAGGTTCAGAGATATATTGCCAAGGGACTCTACGACGAGGCCAAGAAGGCGGCAATCAAGTATAGAGACTGCTTTGGCGAAGGGAACTATTATCTGGAACTGCAGGATCATGGCATTCCTGAACAGAAGACCGTAAATACCGCACTTCTGCGAATGAGTGAAGAGTTGAATATTCCCCTGGTTGCAACCAATGATATTCACTATACCTTGGAAGCCGATGCAGGACCCCATGATATTCTGCTGTGCATTCAGACCGGTAAGAAGTTAAGCGATGAGAATCGTCTGAAATACGAAGGCGGCCAGTATTATATTAAGTCCGAAGAAGAGATGCGGGCATTGTTCCCCTATGCCCTTCAGGCGATTGAGAACACCCAGAAGATTGCGGACCGTTGTAACGTAGAAATTGAGTTTGGCTCCTATAAACTGCCTCAGTACGATGTGCCGGAAGGATATACCGCGTGGGAATACCTGAATAAGTTGTGTATGGAAGGCCTGGCCAAGAGGTATCCCAACTATTCGCAGGAACTTCTGGATCGATTGAATTATGAGCTTGAGACCATTCGTACCATGGGATTTGTGGATTATTTCCTGATTGTGTGGGACTTCATTCACTTTGCCAAGTCCAACAATATTGCAGTGGGACCGGGCCGAGGCTCGGCAGCAGGCTCCATCGTCAGCTATACCTTGGAGATTACCAATATCGACCCGATCAGATACAATCTGCTGTTTGAGAGGTTCTTAAATCCGGAACGAGTATCCATGCCGGATATAGATATTGACTTCTGCTATGAGAACAGACAGAAGGTTATTGAATATGTAGTAGAGAAGTACGGCAAGGAGAAGGTTGTTCAGATTGTTACTTTTGGTACACTGGCGGCAAAAGGGGTTATTCGAGATGTGGGACGTGTACTGGATCTTCCTTATTCCTATGTGGACTCCATTGCCAAGATGATTCCCAATGAGTTAAATATAACCCTTGCAGATGCACTGGAGAAAAATAACGACCTGAAGGAACTGTATCAGTCCGATCTGTCAGTGAAGATGTTAATCGATAACTGTATGAGACTGGAAGGACTTCCCAGACATACCTCCATGCATGCGGCAGGCGTTGTGATCTGCCCCAAGGCAGCAGATGAATTTGTACCACTCTCCAGAGGAAGTGACGGAACCATTACAACCCAGTTTGTAATGACCACACTGGAAGAGCTGGGACTTCTGAAGATGGACTTCTTAGGACTTCGTACCCTGACAGTAATCCAGAATGCGGTGCGATTTGTGAAGGAGAACACCGGAAGAGAAATCGATATCGATCAGATTGATTATAACGATAGAGAAGTATTTGATTATATCAGTACCGGTAAGACGGACGGTATTTTCCAGTTGGAGAGTGGCGGCATGAAGAGTTTCATGAAGGAACTGAAGCCTCAGAATCTGGAAGATGTCATTGCCGGTATCTCCCTGTATCGTCCCGGTCCTATGGATTTCATTCCGCAGTATATAAAGGGTAAGAACTCCGTAGATCCCATTGTCTATGACTGTCCTCAGCTAGAGCCCATTCTGTCTCCTACCTACGGTTGTATCGTATATCAGGAGCAGGTTATGCAGATTGTACGAGATCTGGGTGGCTATACGTTGGGACGAAGCGACCAGGTTAGACGTGCCATGTCCAAGAAGAAAGTATCGGTAATGGAGAAGGAACGTCAGAACTTCATCTATGGTAATGAGGCAGAGAACGTACCGGGCTGTATTTCGGCAGGCATTTCGGAGCAGATAGCAAGTAAGATTTATGATAACATGATGGATTTCGCCAAGTATGCGTTTAATAAATCCCATGCGGCTGCATATGCGGTAGTTGCTTATCAGACAGCCTACCTGAAACATTACTATCCTGTAGAGTTCATGGCGGCTCTGATGACATCGGTCATTGAGAATGCAGGCAAGGTTGCTTCTTATATATATACCTGTAAGAGCATGGGAATTGAGATTCTGCCTCCGGATATTAATGAGGGTGTGGCAGGTTTCTCCGTAAGCGGGAACAAGATCAGATACGGTCTTGCCAGCATTAAGGGTATCGGAACTCCGGTAATTGATTCTATTGTTGTGGAACGTACGGAGAGAGGACCCTTCCGAGATATTAAGGACTTCATTAATCGACTGTCCGGTAGGGAAGTGAATAAGAGAACCATCGAGAGCTTTATTAAGGCGGGTGCCTTTGATGAACTGGGTGGAACCAGAAAGCAGCTTATGAGTATGTACTCCCTGATTCTTGACAACATCTCCCAGGAGCGGAAGACCAGCATGGCCGGCCAGATGTCCCTATTTGATATTGCAGGAGATGAGGAGAAGCAGGAATTCGAGATTAAGATGCCGGATGTTGGTGAATTCGACAGTAATGTGAAGTTGGCATTTGAGAAGGAAGTGCTGGGAATCTATGTCAGCGGTCATCCTCTTCAGGCAGAGGAAGGACTGTGGCGAAAGCATATAACCAATACCACTGTTGATTTTGCTCTCGATGAAGAGAGCGGAGAAGCGATTGTAAGAGATGGTGCCAAAGTAACTGTGGGAGGTCTAATTGAGTCTAAGCTCATTAAGCACACCAAGAACGGTAAAACCATGGCTATTCTGACCATTGAAGATTTGCTGGGTTCTGTGGAGGTCCTGGTATGGCCCACAGACTATGAGAAGAATGCCAAGTGGATTACAGAGGATGCCAAGGTATTTATCTCCGGCAGAGTCAGCGCAGAGGAAGATAAGGATGCGAAACTGATCTGTGAGAAAATCATTCCTTTTGAACAGATTCCGAGAGAATTGTGGATTCAGTTTGCCACCAAGGATGAGTTCTTCGGCTGTGAGGAAGAACTGTATTCCATGATTGCCGATTCGGACGGTTCGGATACAGTGGTGATCTATGTGAAGGATATCAATCAGATCAAGCGACTGCCTAAGGGTAAATCTGTGAAGGGGGATGCAGCCCTCATTGAGATGCTTAACAATCGCTTCGGCGAAAATAATATTCGGGTGCGCTAAATATGGTAGTGGGAAGAATATTGTGATAATATAACTATGTATATGTATGATATATATGCATATGCTATGTATGCGTATGTACATGAGCATATGGATATGGTATCTGTGTGAATCAGTCGATGATGAGAGAATGACCTGTATTTAGATATGAAGAAGGGTTATATGGCTGACACGGATATGGAATAGATTAAGAATGACAGAGGTGTAGATATGGCTTCAGTTGAGACAATTGGTGTTCTGACCAGTGGTGGCGATGCATCAGGTATGAATGCGGCAATTCGTGCGGTAGTACGTAAGGCACTTGCCAGCGGCAAGAAGGTAAAGGGAATCTCCAAGGGATACCAGGGTATCCTGAACGAAGAGATTCGTGATATGGAGCGTAAGGACGTATCCGATATTATTCAGCGTGGCGGTACCATTTTAAGAACTGCACGTTGTGAAGAATTCAAGGAAGAAGAGGTGCAGGCTCGCGCAGCAGAAATTCTTCGTAAGCATGGCATTGACGGCCTGGTGGTAATCGGTGGTGACGGTTCCTACAGAGGTGCGCAGGCCATGGCCAGACATGGTATTAATACCATCGGTATTCCGGGAACCATTGACCTTGATA
>JAZLHG010000341.1:0-6611 GCA_045616705.1 Lachnospiraceae bacterium
TCAAGAACCGTACCGTTCCTGTCTAAGGCAACCGGATATCCCCTTGCGGATATTGCGACGAAAGTTATGCTTGGAGAGAGTCTTAAGGAGCAGGGGTATTTTAAACTGTATCCGGAAGAGAGGAATATCGTATTTGTAAAGGCACCTGCATTTTCCTTCTCCAAGTTAAACGGTATGGATGCTTATCTGTCTCCTGAGATGAAGTCTACCGGTGAGGCAGTTGGATATGACGAGAAAATGCACAGAGCAATGTATAAAGCACTGATTGCATCCGGTATTAAGTTGCATAATTATGGAACCGTGCTGTTTACACTGGCAGATGAGGATAAAGAGGAATCCCTGCCGCTTGTAAAACGTTTCTATGATCTTGGATTTAATATTCAGGCTACCACAGCCACCGCCAACTTCCTTAAGGAGAAAGGCTTCAAAGTAAAACTTCTGCACAAGTTAAGTGAAGGTTCGGATGAAATGTTGCAGTCGATCCGTGCTGGATTTGTAAGTTATGTGATTAATACCAGAGCAATCTTATCCGGTGTACACTATGAGGACGGTGTAGCAATCAGACATTGTGCAATCGAAAACAATGTGACGATTTTTACCTCACTTGATACGGTTAGAGTTCTGCTTGATGTATTAGAAGAACTGACAATCGGTGTTAGTGCAATTTAATTAATTATAAAATTATAGTATTGACACGAATTTATACACGTGATATAAATTAGTAAACCGTTGAGGAAGAGTAGTAAGTTCTTTCCCTTCATTCTGAGAGAGCTGTAGCCGGTGAGATTACAGCAATGAATATTGAACTGAATGGACTTCCGAGGGCGACCAGAACAGCTTTAGCTTAGTATGCGAGACGGAGAAGACCCTTCGTTAGATCATAGATCAGAGTCAGCATATGGTTGTATGCGATGAGTGGGCGCGTATGCGTCAAGCCGGGTGGCACCGCAGGAATGATTGATAATCCTGTCCCAGCAATTATTGCTTGGGATAGGATTTTTTTATTTCCCGAGTATTCTCATCCTATATTTTATTATTTTAAGCACATGCGAAGAAAGGAAAAAGTTATGAAGAAGAGAAGTTTAGTAAATGTGATTTTAGCAACCGTACTTGTTGCTGCTATGGGCCTTGTTGGATGTGGAGCACAGGCAGCAGCTCCTGCAGTAGCTACGGAAGAGGCAACTGTAGAAGAGGCAACAGAAGAGGTAGCTGCAGCTGCAGCTGCAGATGCAAGTGATGCCAAGTCCTTTAAGATTGGTATTTGCAATTACGTTGATGATGCGTCCTTAAATCAGATTGTAGAGAATATTCAGAATGAACTGAAGACCATTGGTGAAACAGAGAATGTTCAGTTCGAAGTAATGTATGACAACTGTAATGCTGATGCAAATGTTCTTGCACAGATTGTTTCTAATTTCATGGCTGATAATGTGGATTTAATGATTGGTGTTGCAACTCCTGTAGCAATTCAGATGCAGTCTTCTACAGATGGAAGTGACCTTCCGGTAGTATTCTCTGCAGTATCAGACCCTGTCGGTGCAGGTCTTGTTGCTTCTATGGATCAGCCGGGAAGTAATATTACCGGTACATCCGATGCACTGAACACAGATGCGATTATGAATATTATTCTTGCCAATAATCCTGATACCAAGACAGTTGGTCTGCTCTATGACGCAGGACAGGATTCCTCCACTAAGGCCATTGCAGATGCGAAGGCATTCTTAGAGGGTAAGGGCGTTAAGGTTCTTGAATATACAGCTACTTCCGTTGATGAGACCAAGTTAGCAGTTGATTCTCTGATTGCAGATGGTGTTGATGCAGTATTTACACCTACCGACAATACCATTATGACAGCAGAATTATCTATTTATGAAGCACTTGCTGAGGCTAAGATTCCTCATTTCTGTGGTGCGGATTCCTTTGCATTAAACGGTGCATTCCTTGGTTTTGGTGTTGACTATGCAGCACTTGGTGTTAAGACAGCAGATATGGCAGCAGATATTCTTTTAAATAATAAGAACGTAGCTGAAGTTCCCGTTCAGACATTTGATAACGGCGCAGCAACAATCAATATTGAGACTTGCGAAGCTATGGGTTATAATTTTGATGATGTGCAGAATAAGATTGCAGCATTCTGTACGACAGTAAGTCAGATCGAAACCGCTGAGAACTTCGAATAAGAAAGGAATTTGTAATGACGATCTTATCGCTTTTACAAACCACACTTGAACTGGGATTAATTAGTTCATTAACAGTTTTAGCTTTATATGTCAGTTATACATGTTTGAATGTATGCGATTTATCTACAGACGGCTCCTTTACCTTAGGGGCTGTCTGTGGTGCTGTAACAGCGATTGCCGGACATCCTGTATTGTCTATCTTTGTTGCAATGGCAGCATCGGCGTTATCAGGCCTTATTACAGCACTTTTACAGACCAAGCTTCATATTAATTCTCTGCTTGCAGGAATTGTTGTGAATACCGGTCTTTATTCGGTTAATATTGCCCTTATGGGGAATGCTTCAGTGTTAAATATGAACGGAACTGATACCATTTTCACTTACATGAAGGAAGCCTTAAAGGGAACTTCACTGGCCAAGTCTTATATTACAGTGATTGCCCTTGTGGCCGTTGTGATTTCTATTTTTGTAATTTCAACATTTATGCGTACACGTATGGGCCTTGCTATTAAGGCAACAGGAGATAATCCTAAAATGGTTCAGAGCTCCAGTATCGATCCGCATATCACAACAATCGTAGGTCTGGTATTTGCCAATGCATTTACCGGTTTATCCGGCTGTCTCTTAGCCCAGTCTCAGAAGTCTGTTAATATTGACATCGGTTCCGGTATGGTTACTGTAGCATTGGCTTCTCTATTGATTGGTAATACGGTAATCAGAAAAGGACCTTCTATTGTCAGAACCATTTCGGCTGTTGTTGGTTCTGTGATTTTCCGTTTGGTATACACTATTGCACTGCGTCTCCACATGCCTGCATACATGTTGAAGCTGATTTCCAGTGTAATTGTTATTGTTGCGCTGGCAGGTCCTTATTTGGTAACCGATTTATCTTCCGGACTCCGTAAACTGAAAGGAGGACAGAAGAATGCTTAAGATTGACCATATTTCCAAGATATTTGATAAGGGTTCCATGAATGAGAAGAAGATCTTTGAGAATTTTTCTCTTGATGTGGAAGACAACGACTTTATCACGATTATCGGTTCCAATGGTGCCGGTAAGTCCTCACTGTTTAATGCGATTTTTGGAGTCTATTATCCTGATAGTGGACGAATTATTCTGGATGATAAGGATATTACCAATTTGCCGTCTCATAAGAGAGCCAAATCTATCGGCTATCTATTTCAGGATCCCAGAAGCGGTACCGCTCCGGGAATGACCATTGAAGAGAATCTACTGCTTGCTATGGGACATGGTGGATGGTTATCCATTGGTAAGAAGAAAGAGATTGATGAGTTTAGGGAACGTTTAAGTGTTCTTAACATGAATCTTGAGAATCATATGAAGAAGCAGGTCGGCTTACTCTCCGGAGGACAGCGTCAGGCACTGACGCTATTAATGGCGACTTATACCAAGCCGAGCTTACTGCTTCTTGATGAGCATACTGCGGCTCTTGATCCGGAGACTGCGGCGAAGGTATTATCTCTGACACGTTCAATCGTAACAGAAGAAAATCTTACCTGTCTTATGATTACTCACAGTATGGAACATGCGCTTACTTTTGGCAATCGTTTGATTATGATGAATGATGGCAAGATTATTTATGAAGCCAGGGGAGAAGAGAAGGAACAGCAAACTGTTGATGGACTGTTAAATCTGTTTAAAACAAGAGATGGTAAGTCCATGGCTTCCGATCGAATGATACTTGCAGATTAAAATAAAAATATTATTAAAATATACTTGACAAATAATTTCTAGTCATATATACTCGCATGAGTAAAGCAAAGGCGCCTTGGACTTTTCCAAAGTGCCTTTTTCTTTTGCTTAATACGAAAAACTACGGAGGTATGGTTATGTGCTCGATTATGGGTTATTTTGGCAATTGCATTACAAAAAAAGAATTCGAGGAAGCATTTAATAATACCGTTAACCGTGGTCCTGATGATACTCGAATTATTGAATTTGGAAAAGGTACTTTTGGATTCCATCGTTTGGCGATTATGGGCCTTACACCGGATGGAATGCAGCCTTTTGAATTAGATGGCAGTTATGTAGTATGTAACGGCGAGATTTACGGATTCGAGAAATTAAAAGAAGAGTTGGCATCTGAATATACATTTAAGAGTGGATCTGATTGTGAGATCCTTCTTCCCATGTATAAGAAATATGGAGATGATATGTTCAGAATGTTAGATGCTGAATATGCATTGGTGATGTATGATGCGGAGTCTGATAACTTTATTGCAGCAAGGGATCCCATTGGAATCAGACCTTTATACTATGGTTATGATCAAGCCGGTGTGATGGTTATGGCTAGTGAAGCGAAGAGTCTTACACCGATTTGCAGTGAAGTGATGCCGTTCCCTCCCGGACATTTCTATAAGAATGGTCAGTTTATTTCCTATAGAGATATGACCGAAGTGAAAGCGGTGTCCGGTGATGATTTAGATACAACCTGTAAGACCATCAATGAGAAATTAACAGCAGGTGTGAAGAAGAGACTGGTAGCAGATGCTAAGGTAGGATTTCTGTTATCCGGTGGCCTTGATTCTTCCCTGGTGTGTGCAATTGCTGCAAAAGAGAGTGATAAGCCAATCAGAACTTTTGCGATTGGTATGGAGACAGATGCAATTGATTTAAAATATGCGAAACAGGTAGCTGAATACATTGGAAGTGATCACACCGAAGTATATATGACTCGTGAGCAGGTACTTAGCACATTAAGGGAAGTCATTTATGTACTTGGTACTTACGATATTACAACAATCAGAGCCAGCATGGGTATGTATTTACTTTGTAAATGGATTCATGAGAATACGGATATCAGAGTACTTCTTACCGGTGAGATTTCAGATGAGTTGTTTGGTTATAAATATACGGACTTTGCTCCTGATGCAAAGAACTTTCAGGAGGAATCCGCTAAGCGAATCAGAGAACTTCATATGTATGATGTATTAAGAGCAGACAGATGTATTTCTGCTAACTCATTGGAAGCAAGAGTTCCATTCGGTGATTTAGATTTTGTGGAATATGTAATGTCTATAGATCCTGAGATGAAGCTGAATAAATATAACAAAGGTAAATATTTGTTGAGACATGCATATGAACAGGATGAACTTCTTCCTTATGACATTCTATTTAGAGAGAAGGCAGCGTTTTCTGATGCGGTTGGTCATTCCATGGTAGATGATCTTAAAGAATATGCGGAACAGAAATATTCTGATGAAGACCTTGAGGCATTAAGTAAGAAATATACACATGCAACACCGTTTACCAAGGAATCCCTTTTATATCGTGAGATTTTTGAAGAGTTCTATCCCGGACAGTCAGAAATGGTAGTTGATTTCTGGATGCCCAACAAGGAATGGGAAGGATGTAATGTTAACGATCCGTCAGCCAGAGTATTGAGTAACTATGGTGCAAGCGGTAAATAAATAAGGTTTTTATAAGCAAAGGCGCTTAGATCATTTGATGGTCCAAGTGCCTTTTCTAATAGAAAGGAGAAATATTATGGAAGAAAAGATTACACAGTTGTATGGCAGCCTGGTATTTGGTGACAAGGTCATGAAAGACAAACTGCCCAAGGACATTTACAAGGCCTTAAGAAAGACAATTGAGAAAGGCCAGCATCTTGAACTGGATGTTGCAAATGCTGTTGCGATTGCTATGAAGGAGTGGGCAGTAGAGAATGGTGCAACACATTTCACACATTGGTTCCAGCCTCTTACAGGCAATACTGCAGAGAAGCACGACAGCTTTATTTCTCCTACAGGTGATGGTGAAATCATCATGGAGTTCTCCGGTAAAGAGTTAATTAAAGGTGAGCCTGATGCATCTTCATTCCCTTCAGGTGGAATCAGAGCAACATGTGAAGCAAGAGGATATACAGCATGGGATCCTTCATCACCTGCTTTTATCAAAGATAAGACTCTTTGCATTCCTACAGCATTCTGTTCTTACACCGGTGAGGCACTGGATAAGAAGACACCGCTCTTAAGATCTATGGATGCATTAAATCGTGAAGCTGTGAAGTTACTTCACTTAATTGGTAATACAGAAGTTGAATCCGTAACAACAACAGTAGGTCCTGAGCAGGAGTACTTCCTGATTGATAAAGAAGATTACAAGAAGAGAAGAGATTTAGTATTTACAGGCAGAACACTGATTGGTTCACCTGCACCTAAGGGACAGGAAATGGATGATCATTACTTTGGTGTTCTTCGTAGCAGAGTATCTGCTTACATGCATGAACTTGACAAGGAACTATGGAAAGTAGGAATTCCTGCTAAGACCAAACATAATGAAGTTGCTCCCTGTCAGCATGAGCTTGCTCCTGTATTTGATACAACTAACGTAGCAGTTGATCATAACCAGTTAACCATGGAACTGATGAAGAAGATTGCCGAGAAGCACAACTTCGTATGTCTCCTTCAT
>JAZLHG010000342.1:0-1062 GCA_045616705.1 Lachnospiraceae bacterium
AGTTTCACACCGCGCTCACCGATATAAGTATCATACCCATCTTTTAATTCTCGAATAAATTCATCGGCACCGGCCTTTTTCGCCGCATCCATAACCTCTTCTCTGGTAGCATCCGGTCGACCGTATACAATATTCTCATATACCGTTCCGGAGAATAAATAGACATCCTGCTGCACAATACCGATATTGCCTCTCAGACTCTTTAAGGTATAGGATTTAATATCCTTGCCGTCAAAGGTAATCTGTCCTCCGGTGGTATCATAGAATCTGGGAATCAGATTGCAGAGGGTTGTTTTACCTCCGCCGGAAGGTCCCACGAACGCTACTTTCTCTCCGGCATGAATGGTAAGGTTTAAATTCTTAAATACCTGATTATGGTCGTCCGGATATTCAAAGGATACATTACTAAACTGAATATCTCCCTTGGCATTCTCAAGGTCAACCGCACCCTCTTCATCAAAAATTTCAATATCCGAATCCATAATCTGTAAGAATCTGTCAATACCGGTAATACCTCTTTGGAACTGCTCGGTAAATTCCACAATACGACGGATGGTAGCAATCAGGGTAGTTACATACAGAAGATACGCCACTAAATCACCGGGTTCAATACTGCCCCTTAACAAGAAAATACTCCCCAGAATTACCACTGTCAGATACATAATTGCATCAAACATTTTAATAGTGGTATGGAACCAGGCCATCAATCGGTAGAACTTCTTCTTCAGTTCAAAGAACAGATTATTATCTACTGCAAATTTCTTCTCTTCCAATTCTTCATTGGTAAATGCTTTCACCACTCTATGTCCCAGAAGTGAATCTTCAATCGCTGCATTCAGTTCACCGATCTGTACACGCTGGCTTCGTCCCAGTGCTCTCAGTCTGGTGTTAATTCGTACGCACACATAGAGCATTACCGGAATAAACAGGAAAATAATAATGGTTAACGGCACGTTAATACGAATCAGAATGACAAAAGAGATAACCGCCTTTAATGCCGCTATAAAAAACTCCTCGGGACAGTGGTGTGCAAATTCTGTAACCTCAAATAAGTCGTTGGTG
>JAZLHG010000343.1:0-9322 GCA_045616705.1 Lachnospiraceae bacterium
TCTTCATACCCAGCTGAATATGTTCACCCAGTGAATAAATAAATACAGCCAGTGTAACAAGCACCTTAGTGGGTGAAATCACCGATAGCATGCCAAGACCAATCAACATGATAATGGCGCCGATTTTGTACATTTTCTCCGCCGAGAAGGTATAGAACACTGCCAAAATCACAATCAGCAGAAGTCCCGGAATCTCACGGAAGAACTCTGCCAGTCCTCTGTCGAACTCTCCCATTCCAACGATTTCCGCCAGATAGTTATCAATCATTCCTTTATAAATTCCATATCCAAGACCTGTAATCACCAGAGATAACAGGAATACCTTGAAGCTGGAATCCGGTTTAAATACTTCCTTTAATTTACGAATCATAATTTAGAATCCTCTTGAGGCACCGCCTCCACCTGATCTTCCACCGCCACCGGATCTGCCACCGCCGGAACTGTAATGTCCGCCGGAGCTACTGTGATGATAAGAGCCGCCTCCGTGATAGGAACCACCGCCATGGGAGGAACCGCCATCCGGAGAAGTAATGGCGTAGCCAATAAACAACGCAAGACCAATCAACACAAATGCACCAATTGCGCACCACGCACCATAGTTGATACCGAAATAACCGGTTCCACCGATTAACAGTGCTAAATTGGGAATAGCTGCATGTCCCGATAGGTTCTTGCCAATTAATAACCCTGCAATCAATGCAATGACACCTGCTACAATACACTGATTATTAAATGACGCATATTTCTCATCCTCAGCCATATCCTGAAGCTGCTGTTCCGTGTAATAAGGCTGATCCTGCTTAATCTCAATCTGATATTCCTTGCAGACTTCCTGCACAACCGCATTGAACCCGTTCACAATGCCATCATCCCAACGGTCTTCCTTCAGATGGGGAATCATATAATCATCCATCAGACGACCAACACGTCCATCGGGAAGGGCACCTTCCAAACCATAGCCCACCTCGATTCTGCACTTTCTCTCTTCAAGTGCAACCAGAATCAGGACACCATTATTCTTCTCGGCGCTGCCGATTCCATAGTTACGGAACATATCTGTTGCATACTCTTCTACCGATGTTCCGTCAAGCGTAGGAATCGTGGCAACCACAACCTGGGCACCACACTTAGCAAAGAGTTCATCATTCACCTGCACAATATATTCCCTTGACTCAGGGGATAACAACTCTGCATAATCATCCACATAGAATTCATTGGTAGGAGCCGGAATCTCATAAGCCTGTACTGACGCTACATTACTCAAGCTAAGAAGTATGGTAAATAACATTGTAAACATGCTTACAGACAACTTCCTGCATAGATTACTCATTAACATTCTTCTCTCCTAGAACTTCACTTCCGGAACTTCGCTACTGCCTTCTGCCGCTTCGAAATACTCTGCCTGATCAAATCCGAACATACCGGCAAAAATCACACCGGGAAATCTCTTAATTCTTAAGTTGTATGCACGAACCGCATCGTTATAATCTCTTCTGGCTGTAGCAATCCGATTCTCTGTGCCTGCCAGTTCATCCTGAAGTTGAATAAAGTTCTCATTCGCCTTCAGTTCCGGATAATTCTCAACTACCACAAGCAGATTATTTAATGCAGTGGTTAATTCTTCACTGGCCTTAGACTTCTCAGCCACGGTGCCTGCATTCATTAATTTCTCACGAGAGGAAGTAACAGAGTCGATTACCGCCTGTTCATGCTCCATATAGCCCTTAACGGTGCTGACAAGATTGGGGATTAAATCCATTCTTCTCTGAAGCTGGGTATCAATATCCGCATATCTGCTCTGCACCTTCTCCTGCGCAGTAACCATTCCATTGTACTGACTGACGCCGGAGCCAACCAGCAGAATCACCAGTGCAAGAACAATCAGTCCGCCATACTTACCATTTTTCATAATAAATCCTCCATTTTCCAAAGGGGTCCACCTTCAGATCCAACAAATATTACTTTGTAACAATTATACCACTCTGCTACCTAAGAATCCACTGTAGCCACTTGGGCAGAATGGTAAATGTAATGATTTTGGTACCGCCGTATTCTCCTATACCATCAATGATTACTCTGCCCACGCCGGCGCGGATATTCTCATCGTATCGAATCAGGTAATCCTCACCCTCTTTTAGTTTCAGATCTGCGGTTTTGGCTTTGCCTGTGTAGAGTCTGATCAAATCGGATGCAGGTCTAATCTGCTTACCGGTGTAGGTCACACTACTGATTGCATCCACATACATTTTAGAAATATCTGTCCTATAAATACGGAATCCATACTTCAGAGGCTCTTCTGTATAGTAATTACCCTTACCCTTAATCAGAATCTTCGCATCAGTATCTGAAATCTGCGTATTATTCTCATAGTCAATGGTATATAGGCTTGAAGATAGCGCCTTCCCGGTACTGGCATCCAACACACTAACCTTGGATTTCACCGGCTTCCCACTGAATTTCACATCTGTAGTCGTCACAAGGATATCATCAGCCGTAAGCAGCTTAGGACTGATTGTAAAAGGAATCACTTGAGAACTTCCGCTATAAGCTCCCATACCTGTAATCTTCACATTCGGTGCTTTCTTAGCAGTCGGTAATGCTGCATTCACATTATTTGCGCATACCACTTTATAATCCTTGCCCTCAACAAGGGTATGGTTGTTACCGTCAATCGTGGTTGTCACGGTAACATGGGGCACTATTTTCCCACCGGTGTAGGTAAATACCATGTTCTCATTCTGACGGCCTTCCTCATCTTCCACCATAATCGTAAGGCTTGATACAGGAGTTGCGCTGCCATAAATGGAGAAGGTCTTGCTCATGGTTCCGCTGTAATTGCCGATAAACGAAATCTCAGCGGTCTGTAACTGCTGATTCTCCACCCGTAAGAAGCTTACCGTATAATCTCTACCCTTTGTAAGCGTCTTCTTACCATACTGAATTACCGGCTTCACATTCTGCTCGGTAACACCCTTTGCAGAATCCTTAATATCCGGGATGGTAACACGCAAATCGTCTACCGGAACATCACCTATCACCAGCGCCTTGGGTTGAATAGTCAGAGGAATCGTCACTGAACCTGCATAGTTCTTCTTACCGGCAATCTTAATCGTAGGGCGTTTCTTATCAGATACGCCTGCTGCCGGAACATTCACATTGTTGGAATAGGTCACGCTGTAGCAATCAGCAGGAATAACCGTTCCGGCATCCAGGTCAACCACTGTTACCACAGGCTTCAATCCACTTCCTGTATAAACAGGAATCTCATAATCGATTCCCAGATTCTCACTATTCATTGTCTTGGGCTTAATCTTAAAGGATAACTTCTTGATATTGCCGTGTTGCTCGTAGTCGCCAATACCCACTACCGTAAGGGATCCGGCTCCTGCATTCACGTTGGTGGATGCATCATAGATCACTTCATAATCCACGTTAGGCACCAGTGCCTCATCATCGGCAGCGGTTTTGCTTGGCTTCACCACTACCTCCGGTGTAAGAGGACTTCCGGTATAAATCTGATCCGGAATCGGTGCAAAGTACAATTTGGAGAAATCTTTGGCTTTATCATAAATCTTATACTGTGCCGTAAATCCACCGCTGTAATTGCCTTTGCCGGTTACGGTTACAATAACATCGCCTGCCTTCGTAACTTCCGAAGGATAAGACAGTTCATAATCGGTACCCTCTCGAAGTGTTATCTTACCCCACTTGATGGTAGGTTTGGATTTCACCTCCGCACCTGTATAAGCCTTATCCGCAATGCTGACAATCAGTTCCTCCGAAGGATTTGCACCATCTCCGATATTCTTCGGGATAATGCGGAAGGTCGCCGTAGCGGACTTGGTATAATTGCCTTTGCCGGTTACAACTACCGTAGGAGCTGTTGCAGCATTGGTTCCATCGTTTACCTTCACATTATTGCGATAACTAAGGGTATAATCCACACCCTTTGTAAGAAGCTGATCTCCTAAATAGACCTCCACCGAAGGCGTCACTGCACTGCCTGCATAAGTCATATCAGGAACATCCTGAATCCACAGCCCTTTGGGAATATCCGTAAAGCGGCCTTCAACCGCCATATCATTCTTAATCGAGAAACTGTATTCCAAATCCTCTGATAAGAGGTTGCCCTCCGTATCATACCAGCCTAAGAAGCTATTATATTCATCAGCTGTAGCTGTCAGTGTAACATAGTCACCTATGGTAAGGTTCTCCATACCCGTACTCTCTACCGAGCCGTATCCGGTGGTAGTAATGCTAAGCGTCAGAGTTCCGATTTCATCCCCTGTAAGAATTCCATCCTCCGTAACCTGCTGATGATCAGAATCATACAGACAAATATCCGCAAGACTGTTCTCCGATGCAATATTCTGGGTATAGCTCTCACCGGTTGCTACAGGAAGATCCAGATAAATCTTTCTGCTAACTTCTCCAAGGTCCGGATCGTATTCAATTACGCTACAGTCCATGGTTCCGGCATCATAACCTGTAATCTCAAGGGAATATTCCTCCCCTGCGGGAAAATAAATCGTCTTAGACTCACCCACAACACCTGCAGACACACCTGATGACACCTCTGCCGGTACATTAGCCACCTGATTATCAATAATCTCTGCCACTACCGTTCCGGCATGGTCCTTCACAACCACATCAACCGGGCAGTTAATCTGTACACCTTTATAAATTTTATTCTTAAGAAGGCAGTTCTCAGAAACCGTATTCACCATAGCCAGATAAGTCTCCGGAGTATGGGCCCACTCAAATTCTGACTTCACGAAGAATTCCGCAAAAGGAATCTCCTGAAGGGAATCGGTTCCCTGGTGCACAATAAAGAACTTGGCCGTATCAAACCCTAGGCTTCCCCAGCCTCCGGCCAGGGCATTTTTGAAGTTCTTAAATCCCTTGTCTGAATAATCACCCATGGACTCTAAATATCCCAGTGTTGAAGTGTATAGATTAAACATGGAGAAGGGATGAAAATTCTGTCCGGTTCTTGCCGACTTAATCAGGGATGTTTTCTCATTAAGAAGGGGCTTCTCATAGTAATCCTTCACCGTTCCCACCGACTTCGTCATACGACTGACATAATCGGTAACCGGCTGCATGCCACCTCTATAAGGCTCATAGGTTGCAAGCTTCGAAGTATACTGATCGAAGTTCTTCTGCACATCCTTCAAATAATTATCATAAGTATTTAAATTAGAATCCCCGTACTGGAAACGATCCTCATAATAGGTGCCTCCAACCCAGGAAGTACTTCGGTCCGGAAGAACATAGCTTAGGCCGTATCGTCCGTAACCCCAGGCTACCGGCATGACCTTGGTAACAAAATCCTCCGGATTCAGAATATTATGAATATTATTATAGTCACTAGTTCCACGATCCGCATCCATAGTAACATTGGGCGTAGCATAGGTGTATGCGTAGATATCATCCTTATTCAGGTACTCTGTACCTGCCTCTCCTGCCAGTCGATTCAGTCGCATAGCCATCAGATTGGCAACACCGGCACCTCTGCTGTGTCCGGTAATCAGCACCTTCACCGGAACACCGCTTTCTGCAATTCGATGCTTGGCAATGTACTCATTCAACTGATCAACAGCCCTCTGTGCTGCACGGTCAAATCCCACGTGATACATTCCGTTACCACAGTCGAAGTTATCAATCCATTCGGTTTTACTGGTTCCTCTGATTGCCACACATACCAGCGTGCAATCCGTTCCGTCTCCGGCATTAATGGGTCTGTGGGCAATCCATACAGGTGCATATAATCCATTCTTACCGTTTTGAGTGGATATCGTTGTCTCATCAGGATAGAAATGATTCTTCACAAAGGTAGAATCATCTTCTTCTGTATTAAATCCCAGACCTCTGAAAGTTCTGGCAATATATTTGCGGTCGTTCTTCTCATTATATACAACCGTAGATAAACCCATGGACAGGCGAGACAAATTATGGTTATACCTGGAAGACGCTCTCTCGAAATCAGCTGCGCTCAATGTCAGGTCTACAGATCCGTTCTCCAGTTTTGCTCTGACCGAACCGCCATTAATGTACACCAGCGAATAGAATCCCATCTCAATATCACTCCTAATATCGTCGCCGATAGAGATAAACTTCCACTCACTCTCTGTTCCCATATACAGAATCAGCAGTCCGTCCATGGAATCCAAATCATACTGGAAGAAGGCATTCGTTTCGATGAATTTCATGCTTGGGGGGATTGTTACACTGCGAAGATATTCACAGTCATGGAACGCATAGGCTCCGATTCCCTGAACGCCGTCTTCAATTACCACCTTTCTGATTCGATTTCTGTACTGATACCAGGCCACGTCTTCCGATGCGATGGCAGTAGGGATCTGCCCTGAACCTGAAATGCTGAGAACACCCTCAACAAGACTCCAGGTAATATCACCCCATACCTGATTCATGATGTCATCTTCCGGAACACTGTTCTTCTGAAGTACACACTTATAATCAATTCCCGTAGGCAACTTCGTATGTGTACTGCCATCAGAGGTGTACCAGGTATCGCCGGATTTCGTAGGAAGCTCTATAGACTGGCTGATATTCTTAGGCGCAATAATCTTGGTGAGTGCGTTGCAATGCGTGAGCATATAGCTTGCAGAAGCCGTATCAAGAATCTTAAAGGAAGACAAATCCAGAGACTGTAAGTTCTCGCAATACCAGAACATGCTGCCATAGTTGCGAACCTTGCCGGTATTGAATCCGGATACATCAAGACTTGTCACCTTTTTACATTCAGCGAACATATTGTCCATTTTGGTAGCACGGGATGTATTAAATCCAGACACGTCAAGTTCTGTAACATTCTCACAGCCATAGAACATATCCGACAGATCCGTAACATTCTCCGTGTTAAATCCGGATACGTTAAGTGTACTTACCTGTTCACAGTTATAGAACATTCCACCCATGTACGTAACACTTGATGTGTCAAACTGAGATACATCCAACGTATGCACAGCCTTGCAATCTGCGAACATATGTCCCATGTTTGTTGCTTTCGGGGTTCGAAATCCGGACACATCGATGATCGACAGATTCTCACAGCTACGAAACATTCCATCAAAGGATTCGACGTTCTCTGTATGGAAGCCGGATACGTCTGCCTCCTTCAGACTGGCACATCCGTTAAACAGATTCTTCATCGTTGTAACATTACCGGTATCAAAAGAAGCTATTTTCACAGTTTCCAGAGATCGACAGTTATGGAACATGCCCTCCATATACTTCACTTTAGCAGTGTCAAATCCGGATAAATCCGCAGATTTCAATGCCTTGCACCCATAGAACATATTCTCCATATCTATGGCATTGGATGTATCAAGACCACGCAAGTCAACGGAAGTCATGTTCTCACAATAGAGAAACAGATTACTAAGATCCGTAGCGCCGCTTAAGTGAATCTCCGCAGTCTTAATCTTATCGGTATACTTGACATCGGTATCCAACTTCCACCAAGGGCATCCCACGTTGCCGGTACCATCTACCCACAGCTTGCCATTCGCATCTATCCTCCAGGTCACATCCGGCTCGCCATCATTATTGTTATCAACCTTACCGCTGATAATGTCAGCTGCCGCCTCAAGGTCAACTTCCTCAAGATCGACTATTTCGTCTGTTTCCTCCGGACCGATTTCTTCAATATCGGCTTCATCCAAGTCGGTCTCTTCAAGACCGACTTCTTCGTCTTCCTGCTCGGTCTCCGTTTCGTTACTGATTTCTATGTCAGATTCCTTCATTTCATGCTCAGAACCCCAAGCGGTAGCCGGAAGGGCAGTTACCGTAAGCGTCACAGCCATAATCATGCTAAGAATTCTTCCCGTTAATTTATGCATTCGATTTTCCTCCACATTTATACATAATAAAGACACCACGGAATGCCCATGGTGTCAAGTAGCATACTCTATTGTTCGTTATTTAAATCAAGTACCTTCTCAAACAGCTTGAATCTCTCGGGGAAGCCGATATCTTCATAGAAGATTTCCACTGTATCCACATGCTGAAACCCCAGGGGCAGATACATTCGCTCCACGCTATATCCTTCCAGCACATCCAGCCTGATTGCCTTCTGATTCTTATCCTGTGCCTTCCCAATCACATACCGAAGCATTTGCTTGGCAAAGCCTCTCCCTTCATAATCCGGATGAACCCGAAGTGCGTGAAGCACCAGGAACTCATCGGGCCCGGCCTCCACCTGCCAATGAACATTCTGATAGGCATCGTCACACTCGTGACTGGCAATACAGGCTACTGCCACCGCTTCGCCATCCATTCCCACATACAATTCTCTACCGGCAATGGCTCGCTCAACCATCTCCCCTGACGGGAAAATAGCATTCTCCGGGTTATATTTCCCGGTCCGTCTGTTAATGATTTCATTCATCAGTATGAAGAACTCCATTAGCGAATGATAATCTTCAGCAGTTGCCTCTCTAATCTGAAACATCTCTACTCCTTAATCTCAATGTCTTTCTTCACAGCCCTTAACACACCCCTCTTAATCTGGCAGGTCTTGTCCTTACAGTTTGCACACTTTAATGTCTCATTAGAACCGTACCAGAAGCGTTCCGGATGCTTGGCATAACGAATCTCCCAGTTAATCAGGACAATGAGCGAGGTGAAGAACAAACTCCAGCTAAAGAAATTACGAATAAACAGCATGGGTGTAAACATCATAAAGTGTCCCCAGTCATAGATTCTGCAGTTCACACAGCATTTATTCTTAAGAATTCCTGTCTGAAAAGGACAGAAAATCAGAATACAGATATAATCACACAGGAAGAAGAACACTGACAACATCAAAAGGTCTGCTTCATCGATATAACCAAGTAAGAAGGCTATGCCAAAGATAGCATTAAAGGATAGCCAGGTTAACATGACTTTCCAGGCGCGGACATTCTGCGTCTGGACAAATTTAAGCAGTTCCAGTTGATCGTAGTTCTGCGGGGGCTGATAATACTCTTCCTCACTCTTCCGAAGGGCCATGGAACGAAGCTTATTCGGGAATAAATGCTGTATCATGATAAACATAAAGAACAGCCATAGGAAACGGATAGGGCTGACACCAAGATAAATGGTATCTGTCATGACCTTCCAAATATAATCCTTATCCGTTAAATAGAAGTAAAATACGACGAAGAAAACCACCAGGCGAAACGCAAATCGCAAGATATATCTTCTCATCATCTTGGTATTCTCAAATTTCATAATCAACCTACCCATATACAGTAAATGATTCTAAGCTGCCGATTCGTGTAACTCTTAGACGCTTTCAAAATCATAAGAAAATAGA
>JAZLHG010000344.1:0-9701 GCA_045616705.1 Lachnospiraceae bacterium
GTTAAGATTACAAGAAACTACATTGATCGTAAATTAAAAGGAAAGGACGTAGAACCCATCCTTTCCTCTATTCCTGAAGTTCAGGCAGAAGCAGCCGAAGCTGTTAAAAACGGCGAAGAGTAATCAGATTCCAAGGGAAGCAACGCAGTAGTTGCGACCGTTAGACTGAAATACAGATACACCAATAGATTTCAAATCATTGCTTAAGAGGTACTGTCGGCCGGACGAAGTTGACATCCAGGCGTCTACAGTCCTCTGAGCAGTGGCATAATCAGCGGCAATCAGTTCTGCACGGCAGTATGCCGGAGCCACTGTATACCAGGGTGTATTATTCATTCTGGTATGTTCGAACACACAGGTTATTTCCTTGGAGCGAACATCCGCACAGAATGTAAGACTTAAGTTTAATTCAATAGGATCCAGACCACCTTGTGCACGGTAGACATTGATTGCGGCCAGAATGGCATCTTCCATTGCCTGATCGAAATCTCCGTATGCCACACAGGTGCAGTCGGCTACATCGAAGACGAGAGGAGTACCGTTACCGGTAGTATTCTCGTCTTTTTCTGTGGTCTCCGGTTCCTTCTCTGGCTCACTAACCACCTCCGGTGTCTTCACATCCAGTACAGGGGCTTCCGCTACAGAAATTAATCCAGATGTGTCGGGACCTTTCAGATCAGCTACTTCGTCCGAACGCTCAATGGTCAGATTACGGCTTCCGGTTTCTGCCGGTTTCTGGGGCGTGATTTCGTTAATGGCCTGAATAATCGCAGTATCTTCGGCAGAAGGTGCTGTAGCTTCGGGAGTGGTCTCGCCGCAGCCTGCCAGCACCAATGCTGAAGATAATACAGTTAATGTTGTTAATACTTGATTCTTCATTAATTCATTCCTTATGTAAGAACAATCTTATGAAAGAATAATTCTATTTATAAATAATACTATTCATAAATCGTTTATTCATAAATCGTTCTAATCATAAATGGTTCTCTGCAACAATCATCCTACGTAAATTTCAGCAGCTTTGCGAAAAAGCATGCAATATGATAAACAGGATTCTCAAATCTGCGTTTTACCTTCTTAAGGTTCTTGCGAATCTCCATGTGCTGAGGGCAGTGTGTCTCACATTTACCGCATTCCTTGCATAGAGAAGCATTGTTTTTCTGCTTTCTTAAGGATGTAATCATGAAATATTCGCGGAACGCGTTGAAGTATCCGTCCAGATAAGATGCATTATAGCATCTGAAACATCCGGGAATATCTACGCCGAAGGGACAGGGTGTGCAGTAACCACATCCGGTACAAGGAATACTGGTTGCACCCTCAAGGCATAATCTTGCATCTTCATAAATCTGAAGCTCTTCTTCGGTCAACATATTCTCATTACTACTATCGGCAATTCGAATATTTTCGGTTAGCATTTCCATGGAATTCATACCGGAGAGGACGGTGGTTACTTCCGGCTGGTTATAGAGCCAGCGGAACGACCATTCTGCATTGGACCAATCCGGATGGGCAGCACGGAACATTTCGATGACTTTGGCGGGAAGCTGGTTCACCAGTTTGCCGCCGCGAAGAGGCTCCATAATAATTACGGGAATGTTTCTCTCGGCAGCAGCCTTAAGGCCTTTCATACCTGCCTGGGAGTTCACATCCATATAGTTATACTGAATCTGACAGAAATCCCAGTCATACGCATTAATCAGTTCGATGAAAATAGCGCTGGAACCGTGGAAGGAGAATCCGATGTTGCGAATCTTGCCCTGTGCTTTCTTCTCCTCTGCCCAGGCTAAAATGCCACGGTCAATTAATTCATCCCATTTCTCCTTATCCGGAAGCATATGCATCAGGAAATTATCTACATAGTCGGTGCGGAGACGTTTTAACTGCTCGGCAAAGTTCTTCTCCGCATCCTCCACAGTTTTCATGAAGTAATGAGGAAGCTTGGTTGCAATCTTGACATTCTCTCTAATGCCAAGCTCCTTAAGGACAGTGCCCAGAACCTCTTCGGACCCTGGGTAAATGTAAGCGGTGTCATAGTAATTCACACCATGTTCGTAGGCATACTTGATTTCGTTACGAATCTCATCCATATCAAAACCATTGCCCTTCTTGGGGAATCTCATGCAACCGAAACCAATAAGTGACTGGTCGTGTCTGTAATTCATAAATTAGCGTGCTCCTTGATCGTAAGGGATACCTTCTGCCTTGGGTGCTCTACTTTGTTTAGAGGTAAGAGCAAGTACCAGCAGAGAGATAATGTAAGGTAACATGTTGTAGAAGGTGGAGGGCAGCTTCAGTGCAGCCAGAATGTCGATACCTGAGTATACATTGGACAATGCTCTGAAGAGACCGAACAGAAGAGCAGCCAGACCGATACGGGTGGGCTTCCACTGTCCGAAAATCATAACTGCCAGTGCAAGGAAACCAAAACCAACAACACCGTTTTCGAATTTCCATTCGGATACACCGGAAGTAATGTAAGTGATACCGCCAAGACCTCCTAAAATACCGGAAATCATAACGCCGGCATAACGCATCTTATAAACATTAATACCAACGGAATCTGCCGCCTGAGGATGTTCGCCGCAGGCCATAAGACGAAGACCGAAACGGGTCTTATATAATACAACATAGGCAACAACTAACAGTACCAGTGTAAGAATAATGAACCAGTTAATGGTAAATGAACCCAGATTAATCTGGAATTTCTTCTTACCTTCAATGAACTGTACTACGGAAGATACGTCGTCCGGATTGGATGCTGTGTTGATAGCCTTAACAATAACAGTTGCAACAGCTGTTGCAAGCATGTTCAGTGCTGTACCGATAATGGTCTGATCAGCCTTGAAGTTAATGCAGGCAACTGCAAGAAGCAGTGAGTAGATGAGACCGGACAGCGCTGCAATGGTAATCGTTACCAGAATAATTAAGATGGCGGGAGTATTGGCCATATATTTCATGGTCAGCGCACCTCCCAGGGCACCGATAACCATAATACCTTCCAGACCCAGATTGATGACGCCGGAATGTTCGGAAAAGCATCCGCCAAGAGCCACAAGGATGAGAACTGAGGCATATAACAGTGTGTACTGAATTAAGAGACTCATGCTTTGCCTCCTTTCTGCTCGTGCTTGTTGATCTGCTTATTGAGGAACATCTTCATGAACAGAACGAATCCGCACAGATAAATAATAATGGAAGAAATCAGATCGGAGATCTGAGAACAATACATGGACTTATCAACGTAAGCACCGCCCTCTGTAATATGCTGAATAAAGAGGGAAGAGAAAATAGCACCGATGGGATGCAGGCCACCTAAGAATGCAGCGGCAATACCGTTGAATCCCATGGCGGGAACGCTGCTCTGTGTACACATCCACTGCTCATATCCGGTGAGATAGAACATGCTGGCACCAAGACCTGCAAGTGCACCGGCAATAATCAGGGTGAGAATGGTGTTCTGTTTCTCCTTCATACCACTGTACTTAGCGGCATGTTTGTTGAAACCGGTTGCCTTTAGCTCATAACCGAATTTGGTCTTCTCAAGAAGGAACCATACCAGAACCGCAATTACAATGGAGAGCGGAACGGAGATGGTAACGTACTGGTTGTTGTTAAACAGCTTATCAAGACCGATATTGGGAAGAAGAGCGGAATGATTCACATTAACCAGGTTCTTGGTGTAAGGTGAGGTATCTTCCTTCACGGTGGTAAGAATGGTATTGGTAATATACAGTGATAACCAGTTCAGCATAATACCGGAAATAACTTCGTTCACGTTGCAGTAAGCCTTCAGAAGACCGGACATGCAACCAAGAACAGCACCGGCAATACATGCAAGAATCACACATACATACCAGGGAAGTCCCCATGCAAGGCCGGCATAAAGGCTTAAGGCAGCACCCATGGCATACTGACCTGCAGCACCGATGTTAAACAGTCCAACCTTATAAGCAAACAGGATAGACAGGGAACACATCAGAAGAGGAGATGCCTTAACGATGGTGTTACCGAAATATTTAATGGCTACGGGTGCGCTTGGATAACGCATGAAATTACGGATGATATCACCCATGGCACCAACGGCACCTCTGGGCTCGATACACAGTAAAACAATAAAACCGATGAGCAGACCCAGAACAATACATGCCAGGGATGACAGCAGGGTCTGAACCATGGGTTTCTTCAGAAATGAATTCTTCTTATCCATTAGTTGTCCCTCCTTTTCGCTCCGGACATGTATAAGCCCAGTTCTTCAACAGTGGTATTCTTAGGATCCAGTTCACCAACGATTTCACCCTCGTACATTACAAGGATTCTGTCGGGAACGGTCATAACCTCATCCAGTTCCAGTGATACAAGGAGCACGGCACGACCGGCATCACGCTGAGCAACCAGTTGCTTGTGAATATACTCGATAGCACCTACATCAAGACCACGGGTAGGCTGAACCGCAATGAGCAGCTCAGGATTCTTGTCAATCTCACGGGCAATAATCGCCTTCTGCTGATTACCGCCTGACATACTTCTTGCGATGGTAACGGCACCCTGACCGGATCTGACATCGTACTGCTCAATCAGTCTGTCTGCATTGGCGCGAATCTCCGAACGCTTCAGTGTACCCATCTTGGACGTGTATTTGGGATCGAAATAGGTCTGCAGAATCAGATTGTCTTCCAGTGAGTAATCAAGCACCAGTCCGTGCTTATGTCTGTCTTCGGGAATGTGGCTCATTCCGTTTGTGTTACGCTCGCGGATAGAAGCGTGGGTAATATCCCTGCCGGAAAGTAGTACATTTCCGCTCTTCACCGGTTCCAGTCCTGTAAGGCCGTATACCAGCTCGGTCTGGCCGTTGCCGTCAATACCTGCGATACAGACAATTTCTCCGGAACGAACGGTGAAGGACACATCCTTCACGGCATCGTTCTTATGAATCTTGCTGGCAACACTCATGTGCTCTACGGTAAGAATGGCATCGCCGGGAACCTTCTCTTCCTTATGAACAGCGAATTCAACGTCACGACCTACCATCATACGGGATAACTCTTCCTTGGTGGTGTCGGCAACGTTAACGGTACCGATGTATTTACCCTTTCGAAGAACACTGCATCTGTCTGCAACGGACATAATCTCGTTCAGCTTGTGAGAGATAAACAGAATGGACTTGCCTTCTGCAGCAAGATTCCGCATGATGTCCATTAACTCATCAATCTCCTGAGGAGTAAGAACCGCAGTGGGCTCGTCAAAAATCAGAATCTCATTATCTCGGTAGAGCATCTTCAGAATCTCTGTTCTCTGCTGCATACCTACGGTAATGTCCTCAATTAAGGCATCGGGATTTACCTTCAGTCCGTATTTCTCCGAAAGAGCAAGAATCTTAGTGCGGGCTTCACTCTTGCGAAGCAGACCGCCCTTCGTAGGCTCAACGCCTAAAATAATGTTGTCCAATACGGTAAAACATTCTACAAGCTTGAAATGCTGGTGTACCATACCGATTCCCAGTTCATTGGCATCGTTGGGGTTGTTAATCTTGACTTCAACACCATCCTTCTTGATCACACCCTTTTCCGGCTGATACAGTCCGAATAAAACAGACATCAGAGTGGACTTACCTGCACCGTTCTCGCCGAGCAGCGCGTGAATCTCACCCTTCTTAAGCTGGAGAGTAATGTCATCATTGGCAATGATTCCGGGGAATACCTTGGTAATATTCAACATTTCGATAGCATATTGATTATCCAAGTTCGTAACCTCCGTTTCTTCCTATAAATTACAATTTATAAAAATCCAAATTATAGAAATCTAAATATGTCAATATTTTACTATATGTTGTATAAAATAGCAATGAAACAGCCTAAATTTAGTATATTTTGACATGGGAAAGTTAATTGCACTTTCGTAAATCCTGTGCTAAAATGTATAAACGTATTGGCGACATTGGGTCGCGGGAGGAACACTCGGTTCCTCTATTTAAATTTTTATAGTTTCTTTATAGGAGGGAATCACTATGAAAAAGGTATTATCCATTCTCCTTGCAGTTGCTATGATGGCAACACTTCTTACAGGTTGCGGCAGCAAGGACGCAGCTGGTACAGCTGGTTACAAGATCGCTATGATTACAGACTACGGCGATATCACAGACCAGTCTTTCAACCAGACAACTTATGAAGCTTGTAAGGCATTCGCTGAGAAGAACGGCTTAGAATTCACATATTATAAGCCCGCAGGCGATTCTACAGCAGACCGTGTAGCAATGGTAGATACTGCTGTAGCAGAAGGTTTTAACGTAATTGTTATGCCCGGTTATGCATTCGGTGGCACACTTGTTGAAGTTGCTCCTTCTTATCCCGATGTGAAGTTCGTAGCACTTGACGTTGCTGCAGGTGACATCCTTGAGGCAGCTGTTGGTAAGGCTGGCGAGCAGTACGATTACAATCCTGCTAACTGGGATATGGCTAAGTACTTCGACATGAGCAATGTATACTGTGCAGTATACCAGGAAGAATTATCCGGTTATCTTGCAGGTTACGCAGCAGTTAAGCTTGGTTACACTCAGTTAGGTTTCTTAGGCGGTATGGCTGTTCCTGCAGTAGTTCGTTACGGTTTTGGTTTCGTTCAGGGTTGTGATGCAGCAGCTGCAGAACTTGGAACAAACGTAGATATCAAGTATGCATATGGTAACCAGTTCTTCGGTGATGCTGATATCACAGCAGCTATAGATACATGGTACCAGGGTGGTACAGAAGTTGTATTCGCAGCAGGCGGCAGCATTTACACATCTGCTTGTGAAGCAGCTGTTAAGACCGGTGGTAAGGTAATCGGTGTTGACGTTGACCAGGCTCCCATCATTGATGGTGCATATGGCGCAGGTATCACTGTTACATCTGCTATGAAGGGTCTCTATCCTACAACTTACACAGCATTAACAGACATCTGCTTAAACAACGCATGGGCTAACTACGCTGGCAAGATTGCAACACTTGGTATTGTAAGTGCTGACGATCCTACAGCTAACTATGTACAGCTTCCTGATTCAACACAGTTTGAAGATGGCAAGTTCACAAAGGATGACTACAAGGCACTTGTTAAGGGTCTTGCTGATGGTTCCATCAAGGTATCTAACGATATCGCAGCTATGCCTGCAACTTCCGCAGCAGCAGTTGATGATCAGGGTAACATCAAATAATTCATTCGATTTAGTTTAGTATTTTAAGACAGTCCGAGATTTCTCGGGCTGTCTTTTTGCTTTTCTTTCAAAACTAAATGTGGTAAAATTCAAACTGGCATCATTCTACATATTGTATGGAATTCGGTTTGAATGATCATTTTCGAGTTACGAGGTGGTAGTTTCGAACAGGGGATGCTTATGAAGTGACCATTGAGTCGGATATTCGGATGAGGATGAATATGAGTAATACCACGCAGAAGCCCATGAACAGGCATGAGAAGAGAAAGGAACAGAAGAGAACGGTGAATACCATTGTAATTATCGCCTTAGAGGCGGTAGTTCTCATTGGTATTATCTGTATCTTTTTTCATTATTTTATGCTTCTTCAGAACAAAGATTTTGCGGAGAAGAAACCGGTGATGGCTTCCGAGATCATGGAAGGAACTTCTCCGGATAGCGTAAATGTGAAGAATGACATGTTTGAATTAACCTGTACCAAGGTTAAGATTGTAAGAGACGTAGAGGGTCAGCCCGCTTGTCTGATTTACTTTACCTATAAGAATTATCTGAAGGATCCTTTGAGTATGTCGGATGTTTTTCCGCCTGCTGTGAAGCAGGGCGGGCAGGATTGCGAGACCTTTGCGGTTCTTGAGGATGCACCGGATGAACTGGACAACAGAGAATTGAAGATTTCGGATGGGCAGGAGATTGAATGCTGCTATGCAGTGAAGCTCCACGATACCATGGATGCCCTGTCCTTAACTATACATGATAATTATCAGACATTTAGAGATATCGGAACCGTAGAGATTCCATTACATTAGCAGAAGGAGATAAGAAATGCAGATCATAATTGTTGGTTGTGGCAAAGTGGGCGTGACCCTTGCCGAGAGACTCAACAAAGAAGGCCACGAAGTAACTATCGTGGACAAGGATGGGCTGAAGCTGAAGACGATTGCCGACCGTGTGGACGTGATTGGTGTGGAAGGTACCGGTGTAAGCTTTGAGGTCCTTAGAGAAGCAGGTATTCAGTCTGCTGACCTGTTAATTGCAACCACCAACTCAGATGAGATTAACATGCTGTGCTGCCTGATTGCGCATAAGGCCGGCAAATGTCATACCATTGCCCGTATTCGTGACCCGGAGTATGCCAAGGAGATTCGTTATCTTCGTGAAGAACTGAATATGTCTATGGTAATCAATCCTGAGAAGGAAGCGGCAACAGAGGCTGCTCGTCTGATTAAGTATCCTTCTGTGATTAAGGTTGATACCTTTGCCAAGGGCAGAGTAGATCTTATGAAATTAAGAATTCCGGAGAATTCCAGCCTGGATAACATGAAGGTCATGGAGGTTAGCACCAAGTTAAAGTGCAGAATCCTGATTTGTGTGGTTGAGCGTGAGGATGATGTGGTGATTCCTGACGGTAACTTTGTACTGAAGGCCGGAGACCGTCTGACCTTTGTAGGTAGACACAGAGAGGCTCTTGACTTCTTCAAGAAGGCAGGTATTCCCAATAATACCATTAAGTCTATCTTGATGATTGGCGGCGGTAAGGTCACCTACTATCTGTCCAAGGAACTGGAAGAGACCGGAATCAGCGTCAAGATTATTGAGCGTGATTTCGATAACTGCAACCTGCTGTCAGAGCTGCTTCCGAAGGCAATGATTATTCATGGAGACGGTACCGATCAGGCTCTCCTGTCTGAGGAAGGTATCGATCAGATTGATGCGGTTGCATCCTTTACCGGAATTGATGAAGAGAACGTGATGCTGTCTCTTTATGCCGGAAGCATGAATGATGATGCGAAGCTGATTACCAAGATTAATCGAATCGGATTTGATAATGTCATCGATCGTATGAATCTGGGTAGTGTGATTAACCCCAAGAAGATTACAGCAGATCGTATTGTAACTTATATCAGAGCGATGCAGAATTCCATGGGTAGTAACATTGAAGCCCTTCATAAGATTACAGAAGGTGCGGAAGCGCTGGAATTCAGAGTAGAGTCCGAGAATGCGGTGACAGGTGTGCCTCTTCAGGATCTGAAACTGAAGCCGAATCTGTTAGTTGCCTGCATTAACCGAGATGGTAAGATTATTACTCCTAACGGTCAGGATGTAATTAAGAAGGGTGATACGGTTATCGTGGTTACCACACAGACCGAACTGAATGATCTTACTGATATTTTGAAATAACGAAGGATTAAGTTATGAATCGTAAAATGGTGTTGTATATCTTAGGCACGGTGCTTAAGGTAGAAGCAATTTTAATGATTTTCCCTATGATTACCGCAATCTGCTATAAGGAAGTAACCGGTTTTATTTTCTTGGCAGTGGCGGCTGCCTGTGCAGCTACTGCGTATTTCATAGGCAGGAAGCCTCCTGAAGATAAGAAATTATATACCAGAGAAGGATTTGTATCTGTTGCACTCAGCTGGGTATTCTTAAGTATATTCGGCGCCCTTCCCTTCTGGATCAGTCGTCAGATTCCGTCCTTTGTAGATGCAGTATTTGAGACGGTATCCGGATTTAC
>JAZLHG010000345.1:0-2722 GCA_045616705.1 Lachnospiraceae bacterium
CGATTACCATAGGCTGATTCTCTGTATCTCCGGTCACATCCACATAGGCACTGTAAAGTGCATTTACAAGAGCGGATTCTCTGGGGAAGAATAAGGACTTACGTACCTCAACCACCTCAATGACACCGTTCTCATCTTCCAGATAGGGTTCACAAGCTGCCAGCAGCTGCTCCCCTGTATAGGTAACCGGTGTACGAAGATCCAGCATAGCATGAATACCCTGATCGTCCGTATAGACAATACCGTTATTCAGTGTTAAATCGCCATAATCATCCTGCAGTTTCAGGCCAAGACCTTCTCCATCGCATTTCACACCGATATGGGACTGATAGAACTTCACGAAATCATCTTCAAAGCCTGCTGCTTCCAGTGCTTCCATGGTACAGCCCGCTGCATTAATACCAAGAAGAGGCGTGCTTGCATGAGCAGCAACGCCCTGGGCCTGAATGGTAATCTGCCCATTCGCTTCCTCTACCATATAAGCAGTAAGAGCTGTTCTTCCAAGGGCTTCCTTCAGTGCCTCAACAGGGATCTCAGCAGGAATTACAGTTGTGCACTGGTTACATACTGCATTGGATACAAATCCACCATTCATGGAAATGATGCGAGTATTCTTAGAAGAAGCAAGAAGGTCCATCATGCCCTTCTCACCGTAGATACAGGGATATCCTGCATCCGGCGTAAATCCCATGGTAAGAGGTTCTTCCACCTTGGTATAGTGCTGCATGCAGCCACTGCCGTTTTCTTCATTACAGCCAAAAATTAATCTCACGCGTTTATTGAGCTTCACGCCATTATCTCGAAGAAGCTTCATGGCATACAGAGCTTGAATAAGGGGACCCTTATCATCGGTAACACCGCGGCCGTAAATCAGATCTCCTTCACGACTCATACAGAAGGGATCATGACTCCAGCCCTCACCGGCAGGAACAATATCCAGATGTCCTGCAATACCAATCAGTTCTTCTCCCTCACCCATTTCGGCATAGCCAAAATAATTATCTACATTCTTAGTCTGAAATCCCATATCCTCACAGATCTTAATCATCTCTGCAAGAACTGCCGCAGGCTGCTCACCGTAGGGCATGCCGGGCAAGGGATCCGCCATCTGGGAATCGTACTGAATAAGGACTGCAATCTTATCAAGCAGTTCCTCCATACATTCGTTAATCTGCTGCTTAAGTTCCATGTATTTATCCTCTCAATTTCATTCTATATTTTTCATTCTATATTTGCTTATCGTTATTATTCTATATTTATGACTTTTATCTCGTTTTCTAATCTTGTTAGATTAAGTATATTTTACTATTTTACGAAGGGTTTGAAAAGGGCAAACTGTTCGTTTTATTCTCTATTCATACAGTTCTAATCCGTACAGATCATAGAAACTGCCCTCTCCCAAATCATAGCGTACCCACGCACCGGACTTATCCGTATTGCCCACAGGGTACAGATAGGTCCGAATCCAAATCTCTCCACCGTTGCCATTTGCCTGCGGCGCATACATCTGATAGTCTGTTCCGTTTGTAAGACTCATTGCCCTGTCGCAGATTGATTCGATATAATTCGGATTATAGTCATAGTAGAAACTGTCATCTCCTATATATTCTGCCCACTGCTCAAGAAGTTCATCTTCTCTGTCAACAGGACCGGGAACGATATAAGAAGCAGCATCTCCTACCGCGCACCTGCGCAAAGTAAACTGCTCACCGGCAAAGGGGCTGTCCCCGTCTTCTGTGGTAATCACCGGCCTTCCGTTTACGAAACTTAACAAAAGGGGATCCCAGGGCTGTGTTCCGTAGCCAAATCTCTCCATTTCGATGGTTCCACTCTTCTCTCCGTTTGCGCCTGTAATATGATATACACCTTTATAAATTTGGGGCGTGTAAGATTCTTCTTTGTATACCAGATTCACATGGCCATCCTCAGTAAATTCCGCAAAAACTTCTCCGTCCTCAGCAGATGCTCTCCAGGTACCGATATATTCTTCTGCCTTGGTATTGGGTTCGGCAGGAAGCGCGTGAATAGGTGCTCCATCAGTGCGTTCAAGAATCAGTTCTTCCCCTGTTGAGAAAGGCTGTGCCGTAGAAATCACCAGTTTGGAATCGCCGCTCTTTATAAAGGAACATACCATGCCTCCATTGCCCCAGTAATCTCCTGCGAAGGAGAAACCGGAGAAGGGATACATTCTTACCATATAGACCAGTTCTCCGCCACCACCGTAGGCAGTCTGATCTACCAGCTCCAGTTCTGCTGCAGCATAGTCACTCTCGCTTAAATATTCCAGATAGTAGCGACCGTCGATACAGCTGATTTCATAGTCGGCCTGCTGCCACTCTTCTAATGCGTTGTAATGATAGACACCGCAAATCTGATTCTCAAAGGACAGCCACTCGCCTACCATTGCAGGATCTGTAAATTCGTACATTTTATACCCGTACTCTGTTCCGCCTGCATCCGCTTCCTCATATTGGAACGTTACATTCGGCTTGGTCTCGGTCAGTACCGGACGACCATTCTCAAATTCAATAACCGCAATCCGGTCACGATCGTAAGATGCCTCAAATATGTAAATCGCATTATTTTCCCTATTATGCACATAATAGGGATTGTATCCATAGAACCAGGATTCCGCATAATCCCCGTATTCCTTGCCATCAACGGTAATGGTCAAGTTGGAATATTCTCCGGCATCCTCAGCGCCTTCCGGACTTACCGGCTG
>JAZLHG010000346.1:0-3011 GCA_045616705.1 Lachnospiraceae bacterium
GGATCAAACTCTCATAAAATAATTTGATTCCGGGTCCAGATTAAACTGGCTAATCTGTCCTCGTTTACTGTTAAGGTTTTGTTCCAAAAAATTTAAAGAAATTTTTCGGGGTTGGTTATGCTGTTAAGTTTTCAATGTTCAAAACAATAAGCTGTACTTACCGTGCAGCCTATTTATAATATCATCGGTTTATATTATTGTCAACCAGTATTTCACTAATTTTTTAAAAAAATTTTACAGAATTTTTTCCTGAAGAAAACGCGTTACTTCTTCATCATATTTCTCCATATAATTGATTCGAATTCTGGAGTGACCCGAAGTCTCAAACCATACCATTCTCTTGTCCGCTGTGCACAAATCATACAACTGCTGTGCCTTATCGGGAAGAGAATACAGATCCTCTTTACTGTGAAGGAACAGAATGGGATGCTTCAGCTGAGAGATTCTCTTAATGGGCCCATCCGTAATTACATTGGCACCGGACAGGATCCGCACCAGAACCATGGTTACATAGAAGATTGGGAATAACGGATGTTTATCCACAATCATGTGATTCTTAAAGGACTCCGCAAAAGTTGTATACATTCCTTCCGCAACCATTCCCTTCATATAAGAAGGGCAGTCCGTAGAGGTCAATGCAAATAAAGCCGTACTTGCACCGATACAAATACCATGAAGCACCACTGCTTCATTGCCATTCTCGTGAAGAAATTCACTCCACTTCAGAATATCCCTATATTCCTTAAATCCCAGTGAGACTCTTTTGCCCTCCGAGAATCCATGAGATCTGTTATCAATTTCCAGCACATTGTAGCCGGCTTTCTGATAGGTCTCCGAGAAGAAGTAAGAATAAGGAGAGGATTCCGTACGACCGGGAATGATAATGACAGCCTTGTCATATCCGAAATCAAAATACTCTCCATATAATTTGAAGCCATCACTGACAACATGTACGATTTTCCGCGAAGCGGCGTTCTGATCTGCCCACTCGGCACCGATATCGAACATCCTCTTATATTCTTCATCATCCGGTGCACTGCACTCTCTGGTCCATTTCGTATCCGATGTGCGAACCAGAATCACATTATAGAGAATATAGGATAATAACAGCACCGGGCCAATCACCACGAAAATCAGCACCAGCAGAATAATCAGTAACGCTAAATTCATATGTCCTCCTCAGACAATTGCTGCCATCCATTGATACAGGCAGGACTCTCCATCAATAAACTGCACTTCCAGATCGGGATATTCCTCGTTGACCGCATCTGCCAGTCCGCCTTCATCGGCACCGATCATGCCCTCTCCACGGAACACAATGCAGCATTCCTTATCTTCAATATCTTCAATATGCCCAAGACCCTGAACAAAAGCCTCTGTGAAATCAGCTCCTTTGCACACAACCTCATCGCCTAAAAGTGCAATGATTTCGCCCTTTTCACAGCGAATTGATTCACCGGTATACTCCTTGGAGGCCTGTGTAACAAACAGGGTAGATACACCTTCCGATCCACTCTGAATCTGACGAATACGATAATCCACATCGTCGCTGTCATTTACATCCATAGCCAAGGCAAAATAACCCTGAGGCACGGATTTGGTCTCCATAATCAGAACTTTGGATCGATCGAACATCTCAGCAGCCTGACGGGCTGAGAAAATAGAATTACCGTCATTGGGAAGCACCACAATCGTATCTGCATTAACTATATGATAAGCATCTAAGAAATCCTGCACCGATGCATTCATTCCCGGACCGCCACAGATCACATAGTCGCTGCCTAAATCCATTAACACTTTTCTCATTTTGGCAGTATCTGCCATAGATACAATGGCGAACTCTGTTTTGGGGTGAGTAGCTTCCTTCTTCACTTCCTGCTCATTATGCTGAACCTGCATATTCTCAACCTTACAGGTCAGCATCTCGCCATATTCCTGGGCAAGGGCCAGCACTCTAGGAGGCTTCATGGTATGAATGTGTACCTTTACACGGCTCTCATCCTGTATAGCCACAATTGACTCGCCATAATCACTTAAGTCGTCTATAAATCGCTTCAAGCGGAAATTCTGCAGATAGTTCTCACCCTTCATCAGCTGAAGAATGAATTCCACGCAATAACCCACTTCAAAAACACTATTCTCATTAAACAACGAGAAATCTACGGTTGCAGGAGCCGAAGTATCAGTTACTACAGGAGCCTCCTCCGCCTCAACCACCTCACCGTACATATACTTTAGCATTCCGTCCACAATCTCGATGTATCCCATGGCGCCACTGTCTACCACACCTGCACTCTTTAACGCAGGAAGTAGCTCAGGAGTCTGTGCCAGACTCTTTCTCATTTCTGCAATATACATAGACAACAGCGTCTCTATAGAAGTATTTCGATCAATCTGTGGTCTGATATGTTCAATACCCTCTCTGGATACTGTGAGAATGGTTCCCTCTACCGGATGCACTACAGATGCATATGCGGTTTTGTATCCCATAATCAGGGCATTTCTCAGTTCACCCACGCCAATCCAGGTGGTTCTTGCCAAGGCTTTGTAGAAACCTCTGAACAACTGAGACAGAATTACACCGGAATTCCCTCTGGCACTGAGAAGCATGGCGTCTGTAAGAGATTTCAAATAGACACCTGCTGCCGCATCACTAGTAGCAGCCTTAATTCCCCCACCCAAGGTAATATGCATATTGGTTCCGGTATCCCCATCAGCCACCGGGAATACATTTAATGAATTCAGTTTTTGTTCGCTGCGTATGAGATTGGCAAGACCGTTTTGAATCATGCGCTCAAGCTGCAGCCCGTTAATTCGTTTTGTGCTCATAGAATTATGCTTCCTCTGAACCGCTTTCCTTGCCCATCTTCACAACAGACTCGGGAAGAATATAGGACAGTACAAATGCTACAGCACATCCTAGTGCGGCGATAAAAGTCATATATTTGATAGCATCGCTAGGGTTGTTCTCAGATCCCTTTAATGCAGTAAGTACCACGCCTGTTGCAATA
>JAZLHG010000347.1:0-3673 GCA_045616705.1 Lachnospiraceae bacterium
TGAAGGACCTGGTAGTTGTAGATACAGAGGATGCGACCTTAATTTGTGACAAGGGTGCGACCGCTGATATTAAGAAGGTTCTTGAGAATCTAAGAAACGATAACCGTAACGAATATCTGTAATTTAGGAGATTATATGCAGTATAACAAATACACAATCAAAACCGTAACCGATGCAGAAGATATTCTGATCAGTACCTTATATGATCTTGGTATCGAAGGCGCCCTTGTAGAGGACAAGATTCCCCTTACAGAGGAAGAGAAGAAGCAGATGTTCGTGGATATTCTTCCTGACGGACCGGAGGATGACGGAGTAGCTTATGTGAGCTTCTTCTTGGATGCAGCTGAAGATGACGGAACACTTCTTCAGGCTGTGAAGGATGAACTGGAAGATATGAGAAGCTGGATGGAGCTGGGAGAGGGTTCCATTACTGCTTCCCAGACCAAGGATGAGGATTATATCAATAACTGGAAGCAGTACTTCCATCAGTTCTATGTAGATGACATTCTGATTACTCCCTCCTGGGAAGAAGTGAAGGAAGATGATCAGGATAAGATGGTCATTCATATCGATCCCGGTACAGCCTTTGGAACCGGTATGCATGAGACTACACAGTTATGTATTCGTCAGCTTCGTAAATATGTGACCGGGGATACACGCCTGTTGGATGTAGGAACCGGAAGCGGTATTCTGGCAATCATGGCCTATAAGTTCGGTGCTGCATATGCAATCGGAACAGACCTTGATGTGTGCGCGATTGATGCGGTTAAGGATAATATGGAAGTAAACGGCCTTGCAGACCGTAACTTCGAGCTGATTATCGGCAATATTATTGATGATCAGGCAGTGCAGGATCATGTGGGATATGAGCAGTATGATATTGTTGCAGCCAATATTCTGGCTGAAGTGCTTCTGCCCTTAACTCCGGTAATCATGAATCAGCTCAGACCCGGTGGAATCTATATTACCTCCGGCATCATTGACGATAAAGAAGAAACTGTTGTGAATGCCGTGAAGGCGGCAGGACTTGAGGTTCTTGAAGTGAACCATCAGGGTGAGTGGGTGAACGTCACCGCAAGGAAGCCTTTATAATGTTTCAGTTTTTTGTACCGAAAGGACACGTTAGAGACGGACACGCCTACATAACGGGAGGCGATGTGAATCATATCTGCAATGTACTGCGAATGAGAATCGGGGAAGAACTTCAGGTGGTAATGGAGGAAGATTCCTATGTATATCGCTGTAAGGTGGCATCCATGAGCAGCGAGGAAGTAATCTGCGACGTTACTGAGATAATAGAGAATTCCGCAGAATTGCCAGCCAGGATTTATCTGTTTCAGGGTCTGCCCAAAAGTGATAAGATGGAATTGATCATTCAGAAGGCAGTGGAGCTTGGCGTATATGAGATTGTTCCCATGCAGACCAAGAATGCGGTTGTGAAGTTAGATGAGAAGAAGGCTGGCGCCAAAGTCACCCGCTGGAACGCAATTGCGGAGGCAGCAGCCAAACAGGCCAAACGTAGTCTGATTCCTACCGTTCATTCTGTAGTAAGCATGAAAGAGGCAGTGCAGATGGCCCGCGAATTGGATGTGAAGCTCATTGCCTATGAACTTGCCGATGCAGACGGAATGGATAAGACCCGCGCGCTTCTGTCAGAAATTGCACCGGGAGATTCGGTAGGTGTTCTGATTGGACCGGAAGGCGGATTTACAGAGACTGAGGTAGAGTCCTGCAGGATTGCAGGGGTTGAACCCATAACACTGGGCCGACGAATTCTTAGGACGGAGACAGCAGGCATGACGGTTCTTGCCTGGCTTGGATATATACTGGAGAGATAAGATGACACAGATTTATTTGGATAATTCCGCAACCACAAGACCTTTTGATTCGGTGCGGGAATATATGAGTACAATACAGGATTTGCAGTACGGGAATCCATCCAGTATGCATATGATGGGAGTACACGCAGAGAATGAAGTTCGTAAGGCCAAAGAGACCTTTGCCGATCTTCTGAAGGTACAGACTAAGGAGATTTATTTTACCTCCGGTGGTACTGAGTCGGATAATCTGGCATTAATCGGATGTGCAAGAGCTAACAAGAGAGCCGGCATGCATTTGATTACGACCAAGATTGAACATCCTGCAGTGTTGGAACCTATGAAATATCTGGAATCGAAAGGGTATGAGGTTACTTACCTTGATGTGGATGCCAGTGGACGGGTTCGCAAGGAAGACCTTGCGGCAGCTCTTCGAGAGGATACGATTCTGGTATCGATTATGCAGGTGAATAACGAAATCGGTTCCCTTCAGGATATTGCAGAGCTGGCTAAGGTTGTGAAGAATCATAACAAGACAACCCTGTTCCATGTGGATGCGGTTCAGTCTTTTGGTAAAGTGCGAATTTATCCCAAGCGTATGGGAGTCGATCTTCTGTCCATAAGCGGTCATAAGATTCACGGTCCCAAGGGCATGGGTGTGATTTATATCGATGAGCACGTGAAGATACATCCCATTATTCTGGGCGGTGGTCAGCAGAAAGGCATGCGTTCAGGCACGGAGAATGTGCCGGGAATTGCAGGAATCGGTCTGGCCGCACAGGAGATTTATCGGAATTTTGATGAAGTGATTGCCAATATGTACCAATTGAAATCTTACTTCATCGGAGAGTTGCTTCAGATGGAGGGCATTACCGTCAATGGTCTGATTGACGGAGCTTACGACCCGGAGAGCCTTCGATTGACAGCACCCCATGTGGTCAGTGCATCGGTTACGGGAATTCGTGCGGAGGTACTGCTGCATGCACTGGAGGATAAGGGGATTTATGTATCATCCGGTTCTGCCTGTGCCAGCAATAAGCCGGCTATATCGGCAACACTGAAAGCCATCGGTGTGAAGAAGGAACTGCTTGATTCCACCATTCGATTCAGCTTCAGTGTGGAGACTACAGAAGAAGAACTGCGTGAGACTGTATTGGTACTGAAGGAATTGTTACCGATGCTTCGTAAATATATGAGACATTAATTGTGGAGGAGATATGAGATACTCAACATTTCTGATTAAGTATACAGAAATCGCCATTAAGGGTAAGAACCGTTACCTGTTCGAGGATGCTTTGGTTGCAAGAATTCGCCATGCACTTCGTAAGGTAGAAGGCGATTTCGTAGTATCCAAGAACCAGGGAAGAATCTACGTGGATGTAGAGGGTGACTATGATTTCGATGAAGCGGTTGCAGCAATGCAGTGTGTATTCGGTATCAGCGGTATCTGCCCTGTTGTGAAGGTAGAGGACGAGGGATTTGAGAAGTTATCTCAGGATGTGATTGCATATCTTGAAGAAGCACATCCCGCAGGTAATCAGACTTTTAAGGTCAATGCAAGACGTGCCCGTAAGAACTATCCCATGGAATCCATGGAGATGAACAGAGAACTGGGCGGTATTATTCTGGATCATTTCCCTGAGATGAAGGTAGATGTTCACAACCCGGAGATCATGCTTACTGTAGAAGTCAGAGAGCACATCTTTATCTACTCCAGTGTAATTCCCGGTCCCGGCGGTATGCCTATCGGAACCAATGGTAAAGCCATGCTGCTTCTCTCCGGTGGTATCGATTCACCGGTAGCCGGTTACATGATCAGTAAGCGTGGTGTGAAACTGGATGCAGTTTATTTTCAC
>JAZLHG010000348.1:0-2798 GCA_045616705.1 Lachnospiraceae bacterium
CAACTCTTCATACAATCAACAACTTAGATCAGGTTCTTCTCTTTTAATACCTTACCGATGTCACGAATAACCGTATCATACAACTCCATAAGCGACATGGCATTATTTCGTATAAATTCTTCCTGCTTGTTTTTACCGGCAAGTTCATGAATTCGAGCCATTGTAGATAGCTTATGAGCCCCTATATTTGCCGCTACCGATTTCAGTGCATGTACAGAAATCACATAAGACTCCACATCATTCCGGTTGACATAATTCTGCAATTCTTCTATTTTCCCCGGGCCAAACTCATAGAAAATCTTCAAAATATCCATATAATCCGACAGATCATTATCACAGTTCAACAGACCACTGAATACATCTACACCCGGAATTTCAAAATCAACGACCGGCGGAGCCTGTTCTTCCACCTCTTCCTCTACCAGAATCTTCTTCGGAAGATGCTTAATCAGCATACTCTCAAGCAGATCAACCTCTATAGGTTTCGGAAGGAAATCCGTAAATCCGTCACCGATAAACTTCTCTCTCATACCGATAATCGCATTCGCCGAAACTGCTACAATGGGCATCTGCTTATAATGATCGCTAATCTTACGAATCTCACCAAGCGCCGTAACACCATCCATTTCAGGCATAATATGATCTATAAAAATCATATCATATACGCTCTCCCCGGCCAGTTCTACTGCCATTCTGCCACTATCGGCAAGCGTGGCTTCAATCTGATAGTGTCGCAATAATCCATTCAGAATTCGAAGGTTAACCGGATTATCATCCACAATCAGAATCTTCGCCATAGGCGCATAGAATCGAATCTTATTCTGTATTGTCTCAACCTTCTGTCTAACAAAGTACGTGGACAATTTCTGATGATTGATTACCTTCTGGGGAATTCTCACGGTAAATATAGTCCCCTTGCCGTATTCGCTTTGTACCGTGATGTCACCATTCATCATGGAAGTAAGTTGCTTACTGATTGCAAGACCCAGACCGGTACCTTCTATTCCTATATTCTTCTTGGTATCTACCTGTCTAAACTTCTCAAAAATAACTTCCAAATCTTCCTGATGCATACCAATACCCGTATCTTCGATACGGAAAATAAGCATCGCCACATCCTTATTATCGGACATTAGCTGGAAATCTGCCGAGAAATCAATATACCCTTCTCTGGTGAATTTCACCGCATTATTCACAATGTTAATCAGAATCTGTCTAACTCTTACAACATCGCCAAACAGTTCACAGGGAAGTTCCGGATTAATGTGCGTTCTCCAAATCAGTCCCTTCTTCTGAATAGGGATGGATACCACGGAATCTACATCCATCAGAAGATAGTTGGTATTATACTTATCCGGATTCAGTTCCATCCTGCCGGATTCGATTTTGGAAATATCCAGAAGGTCATTAATGATTGACAGCAGGTTATTACTTGCCCTCTTAATGTCTTTGGCATAGTCATTCACCTGTGTAGATTCATCAAGCTGAAGAATCAGTTCGGAGAATCCCAGGATTGCGTTCATGGGGGTTCTGATTTCATGAGATACATTGGCAATAAAAGAATCTTTGGAAGCGTTGGCATCCTGCGCAACACGAAGAGATGCTGCCATTTCATTAATCGCATCCGTGAGCACACCAATTTCATCCTGAGAGGCAGCTTCCAGGGCCATATCCTTCCTTCCATTGGCAATCTGTCTGGTTGCATCGATTACATCATGGATGGGATTAATGGTTCTATTAATACGTTTCTTAAGAAGAACACACATAAATCCCGTAGAGATAATCCACAACAGCAGAACTGTTGTGAACCAGAACATATTGTGAAGTTTGAATGACAGAATCAGGGTGTCATTTCCGGTTGTACACTGTAGCACCTGAATTGCGCCACTATGACGTAAAAGGAAATACATCCCCAATGTGTAAGCAAAAATAAACACCATTGAGGATGCTATATAGGCCGCTACTATAAATGTTATTCTGGAACTAAGATGTGTTTTATCGTAAAACTTCATACAAGATACCTCTGTACGAATCAAATTCCGTGAATACTACATAAATAATGACAAGAATAATAACAATTATACGTCTACAAAATTAATATCATCATCTTCTTCGACTGCAAGAGATCTGGTGCTCTGTGATGTGCCCTGAAGATTTACAAGCGCTTCCTCAACAGCTACAGACTTGCCGGAAATCTTCTCACCTTTACCACCTTTACGCTTACCCTTGGTATTTGCAGCGGGGGCTTCTCTGTTCATGAAGCAATTGCCCTGAAATACAGACTCTTCATCAATCAGAAGGCTCTTTGTTGTAATATCACCGTATACTTCTCCGGTAGGCTCCACATTCACCTTCTCACGAATCTGCATATTGCCTTCAACAACGCCGGCAACCACAATGTTTTCAGCCATGATGTTGCCCTTAATCTTACCGTTCTTGGACAGAATTACAACGCCTTCTGCTGAAACACCACCAATCAGTGTACCGTCAATTCTTACCGAAGACTCAGTAATAATGGTACCCTCTACAACCGTATCGCTTCCCACGAAAGTTGTAATGGTGTAATTATCAAGATTGATCTTATCGTCTCTCTCCTTCGTAAATCCAAACATACGTAACCTCCAATTATTGTCCTGTCATACCAATGACGTCCTTAGGTTCTATGTAATTGCCGTTCAGAATAACCTCATATGCAAAAACAGATTCTTCACCGGCAATAACAAACAATGACTCTCTTCTCTCTACCACATCTCCGGCTTTTACTCGGCAGCTGGCCGGACATCTGTACACGGTCTCAT
>JAZLHG010000349.1:0-6021 GCA_045616705.1 Lachnospiraceae bacterium
GTCTGCCATCTGTAATATCCGTATCTGACTGCGATGTCTCCAAGACCGCCGCCACCTACGGTTCCCGACATTGCAGAATAACCTAACAAAAGGCCTGTTGTAATGGTGAATCCGGTAAGTAAAGAGGTCTTAGCCTCCACCAGAAGCACCTTAAAAATAATCTGTTTATTGTCAGCGCCCATAGACTTGGCCGCTTCAATTACTCCTGCATCTACTTCATTGAGAGACGATTCCACTACTCTGGCAATGTAGGGTGCCGCACAAATTACCAACGGAACAATGGTCGCTGTAGAGCCGTAGCTCTGTCCTACTACCAGTCTGGTAAAGGGAATCAATAGAATCAATAGAATCAGGAAGGGAATACTTCTGATAATGTTGCAGATGAAATCCAGAATTCTATAGATTACCGCATTGGGCTTAAGACCTTTCTCACTGGATACGTTTAAGAGAATTCCCAGGGGAAGTCCCACCACATAGCCTACAACCGTTGATACAATTGTCATATACAGGGTATCCCTGATGCCCTCTAGGAGCATATGTATTATTTTCTCATCCCACATTCTCACTCACCTCCGTTACTGCCAACTGCTGCTCTTGCAGATAAGCAATGATCTGTTCCTGTAAATCTTCTCCGTCAGGAAGTCCCAGAATCATCTCGCCAACTGCTCTGCCGTTCACATTTCTGGTATCGGCCTTCAGGATATTAATGGGTGTTGCGAATTTCAGAATCACGTTAGAGATTACCGGCTCATACGCGGAGTTCTCGTTGAAGACGATTCTGACTCTGCGCTGTGCGTCTAACTGCTTCAGTGGTGAATAGCGAATCTCTTTGCCGGAGATTAATTCTTTGGCTGCATCAGATTCCGGATGCTCAAAAATCTGCTCTACAAGACCCTCTTCCACCAGCCTTCCGCTATCGATAATCGCCACCTTCTTGCACACCTCTGTCACAACGGACATCTGGTGGGTAATGATTACAATAGTGATTCCCAATGTCTGATTAATCTCTTTAAGCAGACTCAGGATTGCTGCTGTCGTCTGAGGATCCAGTGCGCTGGTAGCCTCGTCACAGAGAAGAATCTTGGGATTTGTTGCCAACGCCCTTGCAATGGCAACGCGCTGCTTCTGACCACCGGATAACTGGAACGGATAGGCTTTCTCCTTCTCTTCTAGTTTGACCACCTTGAGAAGTTCTCTGGCTCTTACCTTGGCATCCTTCTTCTTCACACCGATAATCTCTAACGGGAAGCAGATATTATCCAGTACATTCTTCTGCTCAAGAAGGTTGAAGTTCTGAAAAATCATTCCGATTTCACTTCTCTTCTTCCTTAAATCCTTCTCGGACAAATCGGATAAATCCACGCCATCTACAAGTACCTGACCTTCCGTAGGCTTCTCTAGGAAATTAATGGATCTTACCAGCGTACTCTTGCCTGCACCTGACATACCGATGATTCCGAAAATATCACCCTTTTCAATTCTTAAATTGATATTCGACAGGGCCACAACCGGGTTCCCTTTAATCTCAAATCGTTTGGATAGATTTCTGATTTCAATTTCACTCATATTAACCACCTAAGCAGAACAAGGGCCAAATGAGGCCCTGTGTTCCATTCCTATTATTTCTCGTAGAAAATAACTGCTCCGTCATAAGTATCAGTAATGAACTTCTTAATCTCATCAGATCTTAATACACTTACCAGTGCTTTGATCTTGTCGCTGTTCTGGTTGCCATCATATACTGCTACGATGTTAACGTAGGTCTGGGCTGCTACGGAATCGCTGGACTCATATGCGATGGAATCTTTGCCAACTGAGAAGCCGGCTTCCAAAGCATAGTTACCATTTAAGATTACGTATTCAACTTCCTTGGTTACCCTTGCAACCTGAGCTGCTTCTAGCTCGATGAATTCCACGTTCTTGGGATTCTCAGCAATGTCATTTACAGTTGCGGTAAGGCCTGCGCCATCCTTCAATGTGATAATTCCGTTGTCCTGAAGCAGTAACAGTGCTCTTGCTTCATTGGTTGTATCGTTAGGAATTGCGATTCTGTCGCCTTCTGCAAGGTCATCTAAACTTGCCTTGATTCCGGGATAGATACCGAAGGGCTCATAGTGGATCTGGCCTGCATCTACAAGGTGTGTTCCCTGCTCTTCGTTAAAGCTGTTCAAATAAGGTACATGTTCTACATAGTTGGCATCAAACTCACCGGACTCTACTACTAAGTTAGGCTGTACATAATCTTCGAATTCAACGATATCCAGTTCGTATCCATATCCCTTGAGGATGTCTGCTGCCTGAGCAAGAATCTCTGCATGAGGGATGGGGGATGCTGCAATCTTAATCACCTCGCCGTTACCCTGGGGAATGTCTGCGACTGCTGCTTCTTCGGAACCACCTGCTGTAACTCCACCTTCAACTACTAATGTATCTTCATAATCTGCACCATAAGTATCAATTAATGTTGCTTCGTAATCTGCATGGAAGAAGTTCTCATTACCAAGTGCTTTGATTTCATCGTTTAACCAGTTTAATAAGGAATCATTACCCTTTGTTACTGCCGGTGCGATGGTGTCCTGGCTACCCAGTGAAGGAATACCAACTACATAACCGGGAGTCTCAAGAGAGTATGCAATCACTTCTGTATTATCATTTGCCCAAGCAACGCCTGTACCATTCTCAAAGGAGGTCTTGGCTGTTGCATAAGTATCGAACTTCTGAAGCTTAATATCCGGATAATTCTTCTCAAGATAGGTCTCAGCAGTTGTACCGGAGATTACAATAATCTGATCATCTGCGCCAACCTGATCAAGGCTCTCAATCACGTTATCTTCATGAGATACAACGCCCAGCGCTACATTCATGTAAGGAAGTGCGAAATCAACCTTCTGTGCACGTTCTTCGGTAACTGTGAAGTTCGCAAGAACGATATCTACTTTACCGGTCTCAAGATATTCAACTCTGCTTGCTGCCTCGGTAGATACATAGTTGATTTCAACTCCTAAGTCCTTACCGATACGCTCCGCAAAATAAACATCGTAACCTTGATACTGACCATTCTCATCTACATAACCGAACGGATTCTTATCGGAAAATACACCGATGTTGACTTTACCGCTGGATTTAATCTCGTCTAATGTTCTATAAATCTTATTGCCTGCATCTGCTGCTCCGTCCGCTGCAGGGGCCTGTGCGGCCGATCCGCATCCTGTAAGAGCTGTAAGTCCTAATGTTAATGCCAGTGTGGCGGTTGCTAATTTCTTAAAAATATTGTTTTTCATAATTGTCCTCTTTTCTTATTCAAAATGTATTGTGTTGTGTCTATTTGTCTCTAAGTTGCTGATAGATTGCATCTGCCAGTGCCAGGTGTCCTTCCGGACTTAAATGTTCCTGATCAAGCTCTGACGGATTTGCTACATCGGATGCGGCCAAGAAGCTACATCGATATTCATTCGCTATCCTCCGGTAGACAATGCTTAATTCCTTAGATACTTCTACGGATTTCTTACTGAACTCCGGATCAAATCCCGGTTCGTACACCCGCTCACCCAGATAGATGGGAGAGACTAGCAGGATGTTCAGCTGTGGGGCGTATGCCCTTGCCTTCTTAAGAAGTTGTTCGATTCCCAACCCGATTACATCAGCGGTTGCGTTGTAAATCGTTTTACAATCGTTGGTTCCCAGCATCAACACCAGTTCATCAACCGGTCCGTGGGACCCTAACAGTGGAACCAGGTAGTCGATTCCTTTTCTTCCCGGTCGGAAGCTGTCCTCGAACACCGTTGTTCGTCCAACAAGTCCTTCTTCAATCACTTCGGCTTCGCCTTCCAGCAACTTACCAAGTACTGCTGACCATCGAATCTCTGATGGATACCGGCTGCCGTCTTCCGGGTTATATCCGTATGTATTGGAATCTCCAAAGCATAATATCGTTCTCATCCGATTCTGTACTCCTCTTGTCTGTGATCACCCCAGGCAACTAAAGCAGAAATAAAAAAGCCTGGGATCAAACTCCCAGGCAGTGGCAACATCATTCGATATTATCTTCGGGTGCATGACAAATGAGCCATACAACCGGCCATATAATCTGCCTGGGAGGATAGCATTCGACACATACACATACACATATCTGAACTGTTGAATCTCTTCTTCATTTGTCTTGCTCCTTTCTTGTTGATGAACCTATCATATACCTACTTACCTACTATGTCAATAGGTAGTTTAAAAATTTTCAAATTACAAAAACAGAGCACAGCGTATATAACGCCATGCTCTGAATATTCAAGCAATTCTATCCGATATGATAGATTGTTTTCTATTTCGCTTTCTGGAAAGTAAGAGCATAAGTATATTCTAACGGATTATCGCTAAACCAGTCTTCCAGTTCAAGGATTACCATGTCACCGCCTTCCAGCTTACCGATTGCGTATCCCACACCGGCTTCCCTGTTGGCATAGTACTCGTACTTAACAAGTGGCAGGAACTGATCTGTTCTTGCATTATAGAACTCCTGACCATCGACCATATTGACGCCGGAATCTCCAATATACTCGAAATCATCCAGATCAAGTCCATTAAAGTTGAAGTTACCATGATACTTAGCCGTTTTAGAATCAATCTCAATACTTGCAACATCTACAAACTCATAACGATCCTGAATATAAGCAGAATTCACGGATACACAAGTCCAGGTTCCCTTATACTGTGCAAGTCCCTTATCTGCACCCAAGCCACGGAGCAGGAAGAATAATAACAGACCAAGTAGTATTGCACCACCTACTGCACCCAGCGTAATGAACAGTGCTTTATGGCTCTTCTTCTGAGGCTGCGCGCCGTACTGACCGCCGTACTGGCCACCATACTGCTGACCATAGCCACCGGGCTGACCGTAAGCATTCTGCTGACCCCACGGGCTTGCTGCGCCATTAGGATTCTGCTGGCCCCACGGACTTGCTGCGCCACTCGGATTCGGCTGAGCCTGAGGCGCTCCATAACCTACCATAGGCTGACCCTGGGGAGCCATACTCTGAGGCGCTGCACCGGCCATCTTCGTTCCACATCCGCTACAAAAAGCTGCACCATCTGCAACCTTGCTACCACAATTCATGCAATACATTGTTCTATTCTCCTTAACTACTGATTTCACATATTATTTTGCTATTATTCTATCATTATTACAATTATACATGCAATTCCATATTGTATTATTTTCCGCGGCGCGGGGTCTGGGAATGCATTCTGCTAACAGCGAAATTCATAGGACAAATAAGCAAGAACGGCAGGCAAAGCAGGGTCTGAACAAATAAAGCAGGCTGCCCATAACGGACAGCCTGCAAGGAAAGGTTATCAATAAAAGCTGACTTAGAAATCAACTTCTGTATCGTAGTAGCAGCACTTCAGGAGTGCAACCATCTCATCAACGGAAGGCTGACGAGGGTTGGAACCTGTACATGCATCACCGATTGCGTTAACAGCGATATCGTGAACTCTCTCAAGGAATACTTCCTCAGGAACGAAGCCCTGCTCGCAAGGATAGCTATCAGCACCGTAATTCTTGATGCAGTGAGGGATGTTCAGGTCATCATTCATCTTACGCAGGTAAGCGATCAGAGCTGCAACCTTCTCATCATCTGTAGCATTCTTGTCAGCGATTCCCATGTAATCAACGATTACACCATAACGCTTCTTAGCGGTCTCATCCTTAGCATTGAAAGCAACAACCTTAGGAAGGTACATTGCGTTAGCAGCACCGTGGATGATGTGTGCGCCGTAATCAGCGAAAATAGCACCTGTCTTATGAGCCATGGAGTGAACGATACCAAGTAAAGCGTTAGAGAATGCCATACCTGCAAGGCACTGTGCATCGTGCATACGATGACGAGCATCCATATCTCCGTTATAAGAAGGAACTAAGTCGTTCATGATCATCTCAATTGCATGGATTGCAAGAGGATCTGTATATTCGCAGTTAGCTGTGGATACATATGCCTCAACAGCATGTGTGATTGCATCCATACCTGT
>JAZLHG010000350.1:0-3084 GCA_045616705.1 Lachnospiraceae bacterium
TGCTTCTGCAATTCCTCCGCTGCATCTGACAGCCTCTGCACTTGCTCTTCTGCAACACGCTTACCGTCGTAGCGAAGCGTGTTCTTCAACTCCTCCGCCTGCTTGCGATCGGGCTTCAACTTGGAATCCGCAGCCGCCACAGCCTCCTTCAGAGCAGTCTCTTCTTCAGCTGACTTCTTCCGGGTCTCTTCCTTCATCGGAATGCGTTCATCCAGTGCATTCTTCCGCTGAATTCTGCCATTCTCCTCCGCAAGCTGTGCCTTTAATTCTGCTCTATCCTGTGTGGCCTTCTCACCGGCCTGCTTAAGAAGCACACTAATCTGTGCAAGATCCTCGTTCTGAAGTACCTTACCGGCCAACTTCCCAAGATTGTTCGCCATGAGATCTACAGACTTCTTCACTGCTCCTGCCTGAACACTGGCGTCATTCACCACCGTTCTTGCAGACTCTGCTCTCTCCTCTGCTTCCTTCAGTTCCTCATCCGTAGGCACCGCATCTGTCAGTTGTGTCTTGGCAGGATGATGAACAGAACCGCATACCGGACAAGGCTCTCCGTCCTGCAGTCCTGCTGCCAGGATACCTGCCTGACCATCTCGGTACGCCTGATCCAGCAGGTCATACTGTTCCTTCTCCTGTCGGAAAGTAGCATCCGCCGCCTTATATCTCTCCTGAGCATTTACAAGCTTCTTCTGTTCCTGAAGATAGGCCGCCTGCTCCTTTCCAAGATGCTCAAGCTGTTCCCTATGTTCATTAAGTTTCTCAAGCTGGGCTTTTATCTTCTCAAGACTTGCTCCGGCATTCTGAAGGGATGTCTGTTCCTCCTTCAGTTTACGAAGTTCTTCGTCCTGATTCTGAATGCTCAAGACAAGTTCTTCCAGCTTCTTCCGGTTCTTCTCCTGTGCAAGCTCACCCTGTTTCGTACTTTGAATCAAGCCGTCGTAGGTATCGTAATTCGGAAGTTCTGCCGAAATCACCGCAGCTTCCTTTATGTATTTCTCTTTATCCTGAAGGGCTTTCTCCGCTTCTTGAAGAGCCTGCTTGCAGGCCTCCTGCTCAGGAAGCAGAAGCAGATTATTTTCCTCAGCTTGCTGAAGGGCAGTCTTGGCATTCTCTAAAGCTTCTGCGGCACCGATATTGCCGTTTACGATTTCCAGATCGCTGTTCACCTTCATAAGGTCCTGCTCCACCTGCTCCGATGCAACAAAATCCTGCTCAATCAGCCGATTAATTAACGCAAGCACTTCCGTCGTGGTAAGCAGCTCGGCCTTGGCCTTATCCACTTCAAGAGCCAGCACATCATCTTCATCCACCATAATGCCGGAGATATACTGGTTCACACTCTTGCGACCGTCTTCTACATGACCGTAGATCTCCTTACGTTTATTCTCAAGTTCCATCTGCAGCTTCTGATAATACCCGGTCTTAAACAGATTTCTGAAGATCTCCTGCCTCTCCTTGGTATCCGCAAGCAGCAGCTTCAGGAAATCACCCTGGGCAATCATTGCAATCTGACTGAACTGATTGCGGTCGATTCCCAGCAGATTCCTGATGGCTTCGTTCACGTCACGTACTTTGCTAACTGCTACACCGTCCGGTGTAATAAACTCTGCACCTGCAGGCTCCTTCCTCTCACCCTCGCCACGTTTTAATGGACGGTAGTAATCCGGATTCCTGCGCACCTTATATTCCTTACCCCCGTGTGCGAAAATAAGCTCCACCTCGGTAGGCGTATCGGGCTCTGCATATTTGGAACGAAGCATGGAAGTCTCACGGTTGGGACCACTGGCCTCGCCAAAGAGCGCAAAACAGATTGCATCGAAAATCGTTGTTTTGCCGGCACCGGTATCACCGGTAATCAAATAGAGTCCCCGCGTTCCCAGTTCATCCATGGGAATTACAGTTTCGCCTGCATAGGGACCAAATGCAGACATTCTAAGCTTAATCGGTCTCATCGGCTACTCCTCCCATATACTCTGAATCAGATCCTGCACCAGGTTCTTCTGATCCTCGCTCATGGCCTGATTGTTCTGTAGTTCGTAGAACTCCTCAAATAACCGAAGCGGCGACTTCCGCTCCACATCCTCTACACCTGTAATCTCTCGGTTCTCCCTGGTTCTGGTATTGTCATAGCTAAGCTTCATTAAATTGGGATATAATACACGAAGCTTCCCAATTGCATCCGGAACATCTTCTTCATCCGTCAGAACAATATGGCAATAATCCTCACTCGCCTTGCAGACTCCTGCATCTTCCTGGCCGTCCTTCGATAACGAATCCTTCATTTCGCACACTTCTACAAAGGTTCCTCGAAGTTCCCTCATATCATGCAGGGGTACCAGGGGCACTGTACGAACGGACACCTTACCTGGCTCTCCCAGTTCTACCACCGTTACAGACTTCTGCTGATTCTTCTCTGAAAAGGAATACTTCAGTGGTGTTCCGCAGTATCTTACCGTCTCACGTCCAATGGTCTGGGGACCGTGAATATGTCCTAAAGCCACATAGTCAAACGGGTCAAATACCGATGCATCCACATTATCCAGACCACCCACTACCACTTCTTCCGATTCGCTTCTGGTAGCACCGGTCACAAACTGATGGGCAATCAATACACGGCGAACCTGCTCAATATGCTTCTGTTCATCACGCTCACCTGCTGCCTCTGTATGAATTTGCTGTCCTTCTACCTGACCGTCCTGAAGCATCTTCTCTACCGCCACTCTGCAGGCATCGGTATAATCCTTAATCTCTGCCTCCGGGAACAGCTGTCTTACATGCACAGGCTTAATAAAGGGCAGCATGTAAATATCAACCGGTCCATATTCATCTGTAAGTCTAATAGGCGTAACCGTTCCGTCATACACCGGAGACAGATGGATTCCCGCAAGCTGCACCAGGTTACTGTGATCCGCAAATCGAACTGCGGAATCATGGTTACCGCTGATCGCAAATACCGGTAGTCTACGCTTCACTAAACGATTTAAGAAATCGTCCCATAACTGCATCGCCTCCTCCGACGGAACCGAGCGGTCGTATACATCTCCCGCAATCAGCACTCCGTCCGGCTGCTCCTCATCAATCACA
>JAZLHG010000351.1:0-2069 GCA_045616705.1 Lachnospiraceae bacterium
CTTAGATGCGGTATACTATTATATCAGTAGGGGAATACCGGTGCTTGCTATGGTAGAGGGTGGACAATCGGTATTGATTACCGGATACGATTCCCAGAATACGATTATTTACAACCCGGCAGACGCAACTCATGATAAATATGGTAAAATGATGTGTGAAGAGTGGTTTATGGATAACGGTAATCGATTTACTGCTTATGTAATGACCAAACAATAAGGAGGATAATATGGACGAAAGAATCAAAAAACTGGCCAAGAATCTGGTGCAGTACTCATGTGAGGTAAAGAAGGGAGATAAGGTATACGTTCACTATATCGGTGGCTCAACAAGAGACCTTGCACGTGCGCTGATCAAAGAAGTATATGCAGCAGGTGGTGTCCCGTTTGTTCACTTTACCGATCCGATGGTACAGAGAGAAATTCTGTTAAATTGTTCCAAGGAACAGTTGGAACTGATGGCTGAGAAGGATGCCAAGGAAATGTCCATGATGGATTGCTATATTGGTGTTCGCGGTACCGATAATGTATCCGAACTTGCTGACGTTCCTTCCGATAAAATGGAGTTATTTGATGTGTTATACCAGAATGAGGTACATGGTAAGATTCGTGTTCCCAAGACTCGCTGGGTAATTCTCCGTTATCCCAATGCGGCTATGGCACAGCTTAATAATACCAGTGTGGAAGCCTTTGAGGATTATTTCTTCGATGTATGTACAATGGATTATAGCAAAATGGGTAAGGCCATGAAGTCCCTTGTAGATCTTATGAATCGCACCGATAAAGTTCGTCTGGTATCCCCTGGAACAGATTTGACCTTCTCTATTAAGGATATTCCTGCAATTCCCTGTGATGGTAAGCTGAATATTCCTGACGGTGAGGTATATACCGCTCCCGTAAGGGATTCCGTAAATGGTACTATTACCTACAATACTCCTTCTCTGTATCAGGGTTACACCTACGAGAATGTATCCCTTACCTTTAAGGATGGCAAGATTATCAATGCTACAGCAAATAACACAGAGAAGATTAACAAAGTATTTGATACTGATGAAGGCGCAAGATATGTCGGTGAGTTCGCAATTGGCGTTAACCCTTACGTAACCAAGCCTATGAAGGATATTCTCTTTGATGAGAAAATCAGTGGCTCCATTCATTTTACACCCGGTAAGTGTTATGATGAGGCTCCTAACGGTAACCATTCCGCAATTCACTGGGATCTGGTGCTGATTATGACACCGGAATTTGGTGGTGGAGAAATCTACTTTGATGATGTTCTCATTCGTAAGGATGGCCTCTTCGTTCTTCCTGAACTTGAGGTATTAAATCCTGAGAATTTGATGTAAGAGCTGATATGGTCAGGTGATCGGATATAGCAGAACGAACCGAATCATTGATAAAAATAAAGCGAAAAATAAAGAGAATTGTAAAGAGAGATATAAAGAAAGATATAAAGAGAACAACAAAGGGCTTCCGATTTCGGAAGCCCTTTAAAATAACCAATTTGTGTGAATTCTAACAATTCATTAGAAAATGTATCTGTCGTTGTTCTCCTGAACGATCATGATGCCTTCTTCACCCTTATAATAAGAGTTAGCAGCGATTGTTCCGCGACTCTCAACAATACAGTTCTCAATATAAGTGTTATCACCAATGTATACATCGTTTAAGATGATGGAATTCTTGATGACACAGTTGTTACCTACAAATACCTTCTTGAACAGTACGGAATCCTCTACGGTACCATTGATAATACAACCACTGGATACTAAACTGTTCTTCACAGCGGAACCAACGTTGTACTTAGCAGGCGGGAAATCATCAACCTTAGTATATACGTCGGGATACTGACGGAAGAAGTAATCTCTGACTTCTGCATTTAAGAAGGACATATTGGTCTGATAATAAGACTCAACGGAAGCGATATTGCTCCAATATGCATCATGCTTGTAAGCATAAATCTTCTTCTGATCCTTATAACGAATTAAGATATCTCTTACGAAATCATATCTGTCTTCTGCAGCACACTTCTCAATTAAATCAATGAGAAGTCTACGTCTGATTACGTAGAT
>JAZLHG010000352.1:0-4935 GCA_045616705.1 Lachnospiraceae bacterium
CCCGTGAAAAAGAAAGAATTGTTGCAAAGATTGACGTTAAGAATTATAATAATACGGTATATGCCAAGACTGTTGGTTGGAGAAGGAGACACGAATGGTTAAGAGTATGACAGGCTTCGGCCGTTATGAGTTTTCCGACGATAATAAGAAGATTACCGTGGAGATGAAGTCCGTTAATCACAGATATTTGGATGTGAATTTGAAGATGCCCAAGAAGCTTAGTTTCTTCGAGGCGTCCATCAGAAATCTGCTGAAGGAATACATTCAGCGTGGTAAGGTGGATTTATTCATTACTTATGAAGATTTCACCGAGAATAATTTGTCATTAAGCTATAACAAGGAAATGGCAGCCACTTATATGCGTTATTTGAATGAGATGGCAGAAGATTTCCAGCTTGAGAATGATATACGTGTATCTGCATTATCCAGATACCCTGAAGTACTGTCTCTTGAGGAGCAGCAAGTTGATGAACAGGAACTGTGGGTAGACCTTGAGAAGACTGTAAGAGGCGCTTGTGAGAGATTTGTACAGACCCGTATTACCGAGGGTGAGAATCTGAAGCGTGATCTGATTGAGAAGTTGGACGGAATGCTTGTGAATGTTGATTTTATCGCGGAGCGTGCTCCCGAAATCATTGCGGAGTATCGCACCAAGCTTCTTGAGAGAGTGCAGGAACTTCTGGGGGATGCTAAGATTGACGAGAACAGAGTGCTGACAGAGGTTACACTGTATGCTGATAAGGTTTGCGTGGATGAAGAAATTGTTCGTTTGAGAAGCCATGTGGAACATACCAAGCAGACTCTTGATGAAGGCGGTAGTGTGGGCCGTAAGTTAGACTTCATTGCGCAGGAGATGAATCGAGAGGCCAACACGATTCTGTCTAAGGCTAACGATTTAACAACCTCCAATCATGCCATTGATTTGAAGACCGATATTGAGAAGGTTCGTGAACAGATTCAGAATTTAGAATAGTGGGTAGAGTGAAATGGACAGAAAAGGAATTTTACTTGTAATTTCAGGCTTTGCAGGTTCCGGTAAGGGTACCATTGTTAAGAAACTGCTCAGTGATTATGACAATTATGTTGTCTCAGTATCTGCCACAACCAGAAATCCCAGACCGGGGGAAGAGGATGGCAGGGAATATTTTTTCCTAACCAGAGAGAAATTCGATGAGATGATTGATGCAGGAGAATTTCTGGAATATGCTCACTATGTATCCAATTCCTACGGTACACCGAAGAAGTACGTAGAAGAGATGATGGAAGCAGGTAAGGACGTGATTCTGGAGATTGAATGCCAGGGTGCGCTGCAGGTTAAGAAGATGTTCCCGGGCGCGGTGTTGTTTTTTGTAACACCTCCTGATGTTCAGACTGTATACGACCGGCTTCATAAGCGCGGAACGGAGACGGAAGACGTCATTATGGACCGTATGCGCCGTGGTATGGAAGAGGCAAAAGTAATAGATAGGTATGATTACCTTTTAGTGAACGATGATTTGGAACTCTGTGTTGAGACGTTGCATAATACGGTAAACAGTTGCCGCTTTAGCATTAATCGTTCCGGTGATTTTATTGATAAACTTAAATCAGAATTTGTTGATTTTTTGGAAGGAGAGAAATAATGTTACATCCTAGTTACACAGATTTAATGAAAGTAGTTAACGGTGAGGTTGAAGAGGGTGAACAGCCTGTAGTAAACAGCAGATATTCAATTGTTATGGCTACCAGCAAGAGAGCCAGACAGTTAATTGATGATGCACCTACACCTATTGAAGATGCTGATGAGAAGAAGCCTCTTTCTGTTGCGGTTGAAGAGCTGAACGAAGGTATTATTAAGATCGTCGGTGAAGAATAATGAAGGTATGCATTGTATCTCTTGGCTGTGACAAGAATTTGGTGAATACGGAAGTCATGCTGGGCATTTTGCGCGATCATGGCTGTGCTTTTGTGGATGATGAATCTGAAGCGGATGTAATTGTTATCAATACCTGCTGCTTTATTCATGATGCCATGGAAGAGAGTATTAATACCATTATTGAAATGGCGCAGTATAAAGAGAAACAGTGCAAGGCTTTGATTGTGGCAGGCTGTCTTGGTACCCGTTTTCACGCGGATATGCATGAGGAACTTCCGGAAGTGGATGCAATTGTATCTACCACAGCGTATGATCATATCTATGATGTGATTATGGATGTTCTGAATGGTCAGCCCAAGGATTACATGGGTGATGTAAATGACCTTCCGCTTCCCGATACGGATCGTATTGTTACTACCGGTGGTCATTATGCACATCTGATGATTGGTGAGGGATGCAATAAGAGATGTACTTATTGTGTAATTCCTTCAATTAGAGGCGATTATCGTTCTGTTCCCATGGAGCGCCTTGTACGCGAGGCAGAGAAATTGGCAGCAGGCGGTGTTAAGGAATTAATTCTGGTTGCCCAGGAGACGACGGTATACGGTGTAGATTTGTACGGCCATAAAGCACTCCCTGAACTGTTGGATAAGTTGTGTGCCATTGAGGGTATTGAATGGATTCGTCTATTATACTGTTATCCCGAAGAGATTACAGATGAATTGATTCAGGTGATGAAGGCACAGCCTAAGATTTGTCATTATCTTGATATGCCGATTCAGCATGCAAGCGATGCAATCCTTCGTCGAATGGGACGTAGAACGAACCGTGAAGAACTGACGGCGCTTATTGCAAAGCTTCGTCAGGAGATTCCCGATATTTGCCTTAGAACCACGTTGATTTGCGGATTTCCCGGTGAGACGGAAGAAGACCATGAGATTCTGGTTGATTTCGTTGATGAAACGGAATTTGACAGGTTGGGAGTCTTTACTTATTCACGAGAAGAGGGAACTCCGGCGGCAGAATTTGACCATCAGGTAGAGGAGGAGGTTGCTGTCGCAAGAAGAAATGAGATTATGGAACTTCAGCAGGAAATTGCCTTTGCACATGCCGAGGATATGGTCGGAAGACATCTTACCGTATTTGTAGAGGGCAAGGTTGCTGATGAGAATGCCTATATGGCAAGAACTTATATGGATGCACCCGGTGTTGACGGATATTTATTTATACAGACCGGAAGAGAATTGATGAGTGGCGACTTTGTAGATGTTGTTGTAACCGGTGCATACGAATACGATTTGATTGGAGAACTTACAGATGAATTTACCGAATAAGCTTACTGTTTCAAGAATGGTAATGGTGCCTTTTGTTGTGGCATGTATGCTTGCTGACGGACTGGGAGTGTGGACCAAATGGGTCGCACTGGCGCTGTTTATTATTGCTGCTGTAACGGATTTATTCGATGGCAAGATTGCCCGTAAATATAATTTGGTTACCAATTTTGGCAAATTCATGGATCCTCTTGCGGACAAAATGCTGGTGTGCTCCACATTGATTTGTCTGGTTGAAATGGGAAGGATTCCTTCTTGGATGGTCATTATCATTATCGCAAGAGAATTTATTATCAGTGGCTTCAGACTGGTGGCTTCCGATCAGGGCGTTGTGATTGCAGCCAGTATGTGGGGTAAGGTGAAGACTGTATTTCAGTTGGTTACCATTGGATTTTTGATTGCTAATATTGACCTCTTTATTTTCCGTATTGCAGAGCAGGTGTTAATCTGGATATCCCTTGCACTTACTGTAATTTCATTAATTGACTATATTATTAAGAACAAAGATGTCTTGAAGACAGAAGGGTAATATTATGACAGCTGAAATTGTATCCGTCGGAACTGAGTTACTTCTTGGTAATATTGTGAATACCAATTCGGCTTTTCTTGCCGAACGTTTGGCATTTCTTGGATTTGACTGTTACTATCAGACTGTTGTGGGAGATCATCAGGAACATCTCTTGACCATGCTGAAAATGGCCTTATCTCGTTCGGATATTGTGATTCTGTCCGGTGGAATGGGCCCTGCAGATGATGATCTTACTAAGGAAACTGTGGCCAAGGCTTTTTCCGTAGACATGGTTACGGATCGCAAATCCAAAGAGCATATCATTAATTTTTTCAAAAAGAAGAACAAAGAAATAACAGATAACGCCTGGAAGCAGGCAATGGTTCCCGATGGGGCTGTATCTCTTGTTAATGCCAACGGAACTGCTACGGGTGTTATTATGGAAGAACAGGGTAAGACGCTGGTGCTTCTTCCCGGAACACCGGGAGAGCTGATTCCCATGTTCCTTGAGCAGGTAGAACCCTATCTTAGCGAGAAGAATCATGGATCTTATTATTCTCAGATGGTGAAGATGTCCGGTGTTGCTGAGGGAGAGGTTGAGGAACAGATTAGAGACCTTACCGATCTTAAGAATCCCGTAGTGGCTACTTATAAAAGAACCGGTGAAGTTCATGTTCGTGTATCTGCTACATGTACAGATGAGAAGGAAGCCAAGGCTTTAGTGAAGCCTGTTGTGAAAGCGATTAAGAGACGCTTCGGTTCTCAGATTTATTCTACGGAACCTGCCGTGACGTTAGAAGATACGGTTGTAGAGCTGCTTGTTGCCAACGATCTTACCGTCAGTACGGTAGAATCCTGTACCGGTGGTATGGTTGCGGCCAGATTAATCAATGTAGCAGGCGTGTCTGACGTATACAAAGAAGGATTTGTTACTTATTCCAATAAAGCGAAACGTAAACGTGTTGATGTTCGTAAGTCTACATTGAATGCATATGGTGCGGTCAGCGAGCAGACTGCATTGGAGATGGCTGAAGGCGGATGCTCCGCAAGCAAGTCCGATGCATGTGTGGCAACAACCGGTATTGCCGGACCCGGTGGCGGAACAGATGAGAAACCTGTGGGCCTGGTATACATCGGATGCTGTGTTAAGGGTGAGACTGCAGTAAAGGAGTGCCATTTTACCGGCGATCGTGCGCAGGTAAGGGAAGCGGCTTGCGCGGAAGCACTGGATCTTCTGCGTA
>JAZLHG010000353.1:0-5159 GCA_045616705.1 Lachnospiraceae bacterium
AATGAGTTGACTGTTAAAATGGCACTTTAAGGAGTATTCATATGGCCCTTGACGGAATCACCGTAAGCGCGCTTTGCGCCGAATGTAATGACAAAATATTAAACAGCAGAATCTACAAAATCGCTCAGCCCGAGCCCGATGAAATTCTGCTTACGCTTAAGACAGAAAACGGACAGATGCGCCTGTTAATTTCCGCAGGAGCATCTCTGCCCTTCTTATATCTTACCGACCAGAACAAGGTAAGTCCCGCAACTGCCCCCAACTTCTGCATGCTGCTTCGTAAGCATCTGCAGAACGGACGAATTGTCGGCATTCACCAACCTTCTCTGGAGAGAATTCTCCGTTTTGATATTGATCATTTGGACGAGATGGGGGATTTAAGACGTAAGACCCTGGTTGTGGAATTGATGGGTAAGTACAGTAATATTATTTTCACTGACGAAGATAATCGGATTATCGACAGTATTAAACACATATCCGCCGCTGTATCTTCCGTTCGAGAAGTACTGCCCGGAAGGGAATACTTCATCCCCTGTACGGAAAATAAACTGGATCCCCTAACCATGACTGAGGAACAGTTTACAGTAAGCTTCAGCAATAAGCCCATGGCCGCATCCAAGGCAATCTATCAGACTCTGACAGGCTTCTCTCCCATCATCAGTGAAGAGATCTGCCACCGTGCCCGGTTAGATTCCTCGCTTCCTGCAAATGTCATGGATTCCCAGCAGATTCATAGTGTTTATACGACATTATGTAAACTTATCGACGTTATCAGAGCCGGCAAAGGATTCACCCCTAATATGGTTCTTAAGAATCAGGAGCCTGTGGAATTCGGCGCTTTTCAATATTCTATTTATCCGGATTGTGAAGAAGAAGTAAGCGATTCCATGTCCTATATTCTGGAATCCTACTATGCTCAGAAAAATGTAATTACCCGCATCCGTCAGAAATCTGCTGACCTTCGTAAGATTGTACAGACCCATTTGGAGCGAAACGTAAAAAAATACGACCTTCAGTTAAAGCAGCTGAAAGACGCCTCCAAAAAAGACAAATTCAAAGTCTATGGAGAACTGCTAAATACCTATGGTTACAGTTCCAAGCCCGGTGCAAAGGAGCTCATTTGCAATAACTACTATACCGGTGAAGATATTACTATCCCCTTAGATCCCACCAAGACAGCGCTTGAAAATGCCCAGAAATATTTCGATAAATACGGCAAATTAAAGCGTACCGAAGAAGCACTTACTACCCAGGCAGAAGAAACCAAAAGGGAAATCGACCATTTGGAATCCATTGCTGCAAGCCTGGATATTGCTCTGGAAGAAAACGATCTGGCTCAGATTCGTGAAGAGATGATTGCAGGGGGCTTTATCAAGCGAAAAGGCATGAGCAAAAAAGTCAAAATCACAAGTAAGCCTTTCCACTACGTAAGTTCTGATGGTTTCGATATTTATGTAGGCAAGAACAACTACCAAAACGACGAATTAACCTTCCACCTGGCTAACGGTGGAGACTGGTGGTTCCATGCCAAAGGCATGCCCGGAAGTCATGTAATTGTCCGAACCGAGGGCAAAGAGCTTCCTGATCAGACCTTTGAAGAAGCTGCAGCACTGGCTGCATACTACTCTCGCGGCAGAGACATGAACAAAGTAGAAATCGACTATGTAAAGCGCAAAGAAGTAAAAAAGCCCAGTGGCGCTGCACCGGGCTTTGTAGTCTATTATACCAACTATTCCATGATTGCCATCCGCGGTCTTCCGAGTCAGGAAATCAAATCATAATCTTCTCTATTATCGCTTGGCAATTTCTGCAACAATGCGATCGTATTCTGCTTCATCCAGGGTATATTTCTTCTTCAGGATGAAGTAGCATGCAAGCATCATGGCCATAGGAATCACAACCATACCAAGTCTCAGGATGAAGGTCTGGCCGTTTGTTACCTGACTGATGAATCCATTGGCGGCACTAAGAGCTTCCTCTGAAGTCATATTACCCTTGCCTACTTCAATCTCAAGTCCGCTAACCTGCTGAGAAATGGAGTAAATTCCACTGATAATCAACACCAGTGCACTGATTCCCTGATTGAGCGCACCTGCAAACTTAACAGAGAAAGAGCGAACCGTGGAGATTACGCTGTCGTGACGCTCATGGAACTTGTACTCATCATATTCAATTGTGTTATTAATCATAACAATCAGTGTCATATTGAACATACCCTGACAGAAGAAAATCAGGAATCCGATGATATTCAGAAGGATGACATTCTTGGGAAGCACATATCCATATCCCAGAAGCAGAATATAGCCCACACAAATCATAATGATGTTCGCCTTCAGAATCTGCTTACGCGAGAACTTGCTGGTAACCGCAGCGTACATTGCCTGTGAGAACAGAGTACCCAGACCGAACATCACCGTAAATATAAAGATCAGATTACCGGCTTCGGAATATCCAAATTCAAAGTTAAAGAAATTATATCCGAAAATGATTAGCAGATTGGAACCGATATTAAATAAGAACATGGCAATACCTGCAGGAATCAACTGGTCATTACGACGGAAAATGCGAAACATATCCTTAAAGGACAACTTATTGTGAGAGTCCTTACGGTCTGTCTCCTTAACACCAAAGAACACAAGCATCTGAAATCCCAAAAACGCCAGAGCAACCACAAGTGCTACGATTCTGTATGCATTTACCGCATTACCTGCAATAACAGTAGGCACAATACCTGCAACGGCAAACTGACCGATACATACGAAAATGCTCATCAAGGTAACCAGCATATTTCTGGTCTTGGAATCAGATGATAGGCTGGGAAGCATGCCCCAGTAAGAAATGTCGTTCATGGTAAACGTCATTCCCCATAACAGATAGCTGATTCCGAAGAATGTAACAAATGCCCATCCCTGGGGACGTACCGTAAACAGCAGCACAATAATGATAGAATTCAGTAAAGCGCCAAGCAGAATCCAGGGACGATATTTGCCACTCTTCAAATGTGCATTCTCAATAATGATCCCCATCATTGGATCATTTAATGCATCCCACACCAGACAAAAAGCCATAATGGCAGAAATGCTTGCAAACTGTGCAGCTGTAAGTTTCATCGTATACTGGATATAATTCACCAGATACATAGATACCAAGGCATAAGCCGCATCACGTCCGGTGGCGCCGATACAATAGGACCACTTGGTTCTTCCGTCTAACTTCTTTTCTTCTCCCATAACTAAAATACCTCTCCTTTTATAAATTTAGAGATGATAAATATTCACCTCATAAGGTCGTAAAATACCCTTGCTTAAATGCTCGTAATTACCCATTACTCTCACATTTTCGAAATCAGAAATTATGTTAACCTTCGGGCGTTTCACTTCCTGATTACACAGGTTCATTTCGATATACCATTTATCCCCTTCATAAGTTCTGAAGTAAGTAAATACATTCTTCTTATTTCGGTTGGTAACTGTTGTATCTCCATAAATCAGGGCCGGATACTTCTTACGAAGACCGGAAAGATTACGAACATAATCCTGCACACACTCTCTGCGGGTAATCTCACCTGGATCCGAATTGTCCCAGTCAATCATCTTACGGGCATGATCTCTGGTACCGGACAGAATAATCTTAGACGCTTCATCAGAAGACATTTTGGTCAACAGTTCCTGATACAGATTTCGGCTCTCCACATCCTGAATCTGATCCATTCCGGTAAATTGCACATTGCCAAGACCCATTTCCTGCCCCTGATAAATAAAGGGCGTTCCACGCAACGTAAGCTGCATAGTAAGTAAAGTACAAGCCAATTTGGTATGAAATGCCGAATTCGGTTCCACCTTGGATACAAATCTGGGATTATCATGATTCTCTAGGAACAATGCCTGCCAGCAATGGTTACCAAAATTCTCTTGCCAGTTTACATAAAACTTCTTCAGTTCGTTCAAATCATAAATATAATCTTCAAATCGGGTATGTCCTGCAGTCTCTAAATGGTCAAAGCAGAAAAACATATCCAGTTCATGACGATCATCTCCGGTAATCAGCTTGCCCATTTCCATACCAAGTCCCGGGGTCTCGCCAACAGATACCGCATGATAAGGATCAAAGGCTTCCTTCCGAATCTGTCGTAAATATTCATGCAGTCTGGGACCATAGAAATATTGTTCGATCCCCCTAATTCCCATCATCTCACCGATCAGATTATCTCCATCCGGAAGTCCTTCCGGCTTGGAAATCGCATTGATTACATCCATTCTGAATCCATCAACGCCCTTCTCTAACCACCATTTAATCATATCAATGATTTCGGCACGAAGTTTGGGGTTCTCCCAGTTTAAATCCATCTGCTTCTTAGAGAATAAGTGCAGGCCCCATTCTCCATTCTCAGGATAATAATTCCAGGCACTGCCACTGAAAAACGAATTCCAGTTATTCGGAAGCTGATCCTTCTCTCCCTTACGGAAAATATAATACTCGTGGTAGTCACTCTCCGGATCTGCAATAGCCTGCTTAAACCAGCTGTGTTCATCAGAAGTATGATTCACCACCAAGTCCATAATCAGTTTCATTCCTCTGTCGTGAACTTCTGACAGGAGTCTGTCGAAGTCAGCCAAGGTTCCAAACTGTTCATAGATATCTCTGTAATCACTGATATCATATCCATTATCATCCTGTGGTGATTTATAGATTGGAGACAGCCACAAAGCATCAACGCCAAGAGCTTTTAGATAATCAAGCTTACTGATAATACCCTGCAAATCTCCCATTCCGTCCCCATTGGAGTCGCAAAAGGATCTGGGATAGATTTGATAAAAAATCGCTTCCTTCCACCAAGCCTTACCAATCTCACAGTTTCCATCTGCCGGAACATCCGGTTCCCCATTGAGAATTCTAAGAAACGTGTCTACAAAGCCGTCACTGAGCACACCGCCGGCCACCTTCTTAAGGCCGCTAATCTTAAGATTTCCTACAATGGGATTGGTAATTACCGAAGATGACAAATTCATCTGCAGTAACAGTTTATTTAACATATCCCTGCCAACCGGCGAACGATAGATTTCCTTCAGTCTGCTGTTATAATCGTACATATAAACCCTCCCTATATGCTGATTATAGTCATTACTACTTCTATTTACATAAACCGGTTAGCGTACAGG